>CAJOLE010000012.1 GCA_905235325.1 uncultured Prevotella sp.
CTTGACGGTTCGTTCTTTTACCCAAGTGCCGCATGGCGCGGCACTCGCTTCTTGTACTACTTGTCTGTTTATGGAAATTCTTTCAAAGAACTCTATCTTCACGCTTCCGTTTCGAAAGCGGGTGCAAAGGTACGGCTTTTTCTGATACGCTCCAAACTTTTCGGCAATTATTTTACTTTTTTTAAGAAAAAAGAAGTCTCTCTTGATTCCCGTCAAGAGAGATTTCTTAATATACCTTATTATATAAAGTCAAATACTTGCGATTATTCCTTAGGAGCCTGTCCGATCAGGTCCATAAACTCGTCGAGTTTCGGCGTGATGATAATCTGGGTACGACGGTTACGTTGTTTTCCCAACTCAGTGTCGTTGCTCTGCAAGGGATTGTACTCGCCCCGGCCACCGGCGGTCAGACGCTTCGGGTCGACACCATACTCATTCTGGAGCGCCTGAACAACGGATGAAGCACGCAGACAAGAGAGGTCCCAGTTGTTGCGGATATTCTCGCGCGAGATGGGCACATTGTCGGTGTTACCCTCGATGAGCACGTCATAGTCCTTGTAATCCTTGATAATCTTGGCAATCTTAGAGAGCGTCTCCGACGCCCTGCTGTTGATTTCGTAAGAACCGCTCTTGTAGAGCATATTGTCGGCCAGCGAGATATAGACGACACCCTTGAGCACCTGCACGTCGACCTCCTTGAGCTCCTCCTTGGAGAGCGATCGTGTGAGATTGTTCTGCAGAACGAGGTTCAGCGAGTCGCTCTTTGACTTAACTTCCACGAGGTGGCGGATATACTGGTTCGACTCGTTGATTTGGTCAACCAGTTTCTCGATTGAGATATTATTCTGCGAAGCGTTGGTAAGACTCTTGTCGAGCGTCTGTTGCAACTTATCGTAAGCTTTCTTTGACTCCGCGAGAGTTCTCTTCTGAGCGGCGAGCTGTTCTTCCAGACTGGTAACTCGTGCCGTTTTAGCGGCCAATTCCTCTTTCGTCGACTGCAAGTTTGCCGTCAACGACTTATTCTCCGTCTGGCAGTTTTCCAAATCTTTTTTACTTGCGCAGCTTGCAAGAAGCATACCAGCCACGACAGTCATCATTAAAACATTCTTTTTCATATACCTCTGTTTTTTTAATTATACTTTTAGCGCAAAGCGCACATTTGCGGCTGCAAAATTAGTCAGATAACCATCAAAAGCGAAGAAATGTTTGTTTCTTTATGTTTATTTAACCTCCACTAACGATGGACGCGGTCAGCAAGTCAACGTTTTTTTGTACCTTTGCACACAAATTCCGAAACGATGAAAAAGATTTTCGCCCTATTTACATTATTGCTTTGCCTGACAGCAGTCACAGTGCAGGCTCAGAAGCGCAAGCGAGCCGCAGCCGTCACCAACTGGGCAGCAGTACGTTCAGTTGTCGTGTCAGACATTTGCTACGACCTCACCTTTTACATCCCCTCAAGTTCTTCGGAGAAGCTGACCGGCACAGCAATGATATCGTTCTCGCTGCCAGCAAAGTCGGAAATTGCGTTGGACTTTCGTGGACAGTATACTGGGGCATTTGTCGTCAACGACAAGAAGCGGAAGCTACTTCAGGAGGGCGCGCACCTTGTCATCCCCCAAAAATATACGCAACCAGGGCAGAACCGCGTGGTTGTCAACTTCGAAAGCACCGACGACGCGTTGCAGCGAGGGAGCGAATATCTCTGCACGCGCTTCAGCGAGAGCCAGGCCAGCACCTGTTTCCCCTGCTTCGACCAGTCGGACCTGCAAGCCAAGTTCATCACCCACCTGAACCTGCCTGAGGGCTGGAAATCGATGATCAGCGACAGCCGCCGTCCCATCAGTCTGAGCCTGTACTCGTTTATTGCGGGTCGGTTCGAGGAACAGGCCATAGAACAGTCAGGGCACACCTTCAGAGCCCTCTACCGTCAACGCGATGTCGCAGACATCAAGCAGTTGCCGAAAATCCTGGAGGAGTCAGCCCGTTCGCTGAAGTGGATGGAAGGCTATACCGGAGTTGCATATCCCTTCAACGAGTGCGGCTTATTGCTATTGACAGGTTCCGATTTGCAAGACATCACCAGTCCCGGCATCATCCGCCTGACGGACAGCCGCGTGTTTACCCATCCAAAAGCCACGCGCGAGGAGAGTCTCAAGCAGACCGAGCTCATTGCCCATGAGGTTGCCCGGCTTTGGTTTGGCAACATGATAACGCCTCGCGAGCCAGGCGACGCATGGGGGTTAGACCAGTTGGCGGCTTTCATGGCTCACAAGATGACCTACCAGCGCCAGCGTGCAAAGGAAGAATACGAGATGGAGTTTCTGACCACGACCCAGACTCGCGCCATGAGCAGCGAAAGCACCGACGCCGACCGTGGTGCGGTTATGATGCGCTATCTGGAGGACATTGCCGGCGAGAAGCTGCAAACCACCCTCCAGCAGTTTCTGTTGAAATACTACTACAAGCCAGCCTCGTGGAACAGTTTCATACTCCTTCTGAACGAGCAGCTGCCGGGCGAGAACGTCAGCCAGTTCAGCGATGCGTGGGTAAAGCAGGATGGTCTGCCCACAATCCTCACGAGCTACCAGGACGGATATCTCGTACTGACACAGATGCCGCCTGCGGGTACGAATTCATTCTGGCGGCAGCAGTTTGACGTGCGGTTAATCAACGACTTCGAGAAGAGCCGCACCATACAAGTCAACATGGCGCAGCCCATCACACGTATCAAGCTGAAGAGTCAGCCCAGCAGCATCATTCCCAACTACAGCGGCCGCGGCTATGGTCACTTCACGTTGGACGATGCTTACACAAGGCTTCTGCCCCTTCGCATCATGGTGACCCGCGACGAGCTGAACCGCTATGCCCTTTTGCTGACGGCATTCGACAACTACAAGATGGGGCGCATCCCAGCCAGCTATTTTGGCGAGCTGTACCGTGACATGCTTTCCGAGAAGAATCCGCGCGTCATGCAGTTAGCCGTCGACCACATGATGGAGATAGCCCTCGACCGCGACATTCTCTCAGAGCGCCAGACCCTGGAACAGTGTATCATGGATCTGTTGCCCGAAAACCGTCGGTCGGAGTGCCGCCGAGCTATTATCCGCACGATGGCCGCCAGTGCCAGTGCCCCTCAGATACTGGATCAGCTCTATGACATCTGGCAGGCACAGAGCGACCCGCTCTTCGACGAGCATGACTACATGGAGATGGCCTACCGGCTTGCCCTGACCCGTCCGTCGGAGTGGCAGAGCATCCTGAGCCGGGAGCGCCAGCTGCTGAAGACCGACGAGGCGCGCGAGGAGTTCGACTTTGTCAGCCGGGCTTGCAACCCTGACCAGAAAGCGCGACAGGAGCTGGCCACGACCCTGAAGAAGTCGCAGCACGAAGCCTGGTCAAAGCACGCCTTACGACTGCTGAACGCTAAATAGACAGAAACAATCAACAAGAATATGATACTATTTTTCAAAACACCACAGAAGAGCGTGATTGCCACTGAAACCAGTCAGCAGCTCACGCAAGACGAGATCAGAGAGCTCTGCTGGCTTTACGGGGAGGCCGAGCTGCAGGAAGACGAGGCGTTAGACGGCTTCTACGTCGGTCCGCGCCGCGAGATGGTGACCCCGTGGTCGACGAACGCCGTTGAGATTACCCAGAACATGGGCATCAGCGGCATCAAGCGCATTGAGGAGTATTTCCCCGTCAGCAGCAAGGATGCCGACCACGACCCGATGCTTCAGCGTATGTACACCGGCCTTGACCAGGACATCTTCACCATCAACATCAAGCCCGAGCCCATCAGGCACGTAGCGAACTTAGAGGAGTACAACGAGCAGGAGGGTCTGGCTCTCTCGCCCGAGGAGATAGAGTATCTGCACGGACTGGAGCAGCAGAACGGGCGTCCGCTGACCGACAGCGAGATTTTCGGCTTCGCCCAGATCAACTCCGAGCACTGCCGCCACAAGATTTTCGGCGGCACGTTCATCATCGACGGCCAGGAGATGGCGTCGAGCCTCTTTGCGATGATCAAGAAGACCACGCAGGAGAACCCTAACAAGATACTTTCGGCCTACAAGGACAACGTCGCCTTTGCCCAGGGGCCGGTGGTTGAGCAGTTCGCCCCGACGGACCAGTCGACCAGCGACTGGTTCCGGGTGAAGGACATCGAGAGCGTCATCTCGCTGAAGGCCGAGACCCACAACTTCCCCACGACGGTTGAGCCGTTCAACGGTGCTGCCACGGGAACGGGCGGCGAGATCCGCGACCGCATGGGCGGCGGCACCGGCTCATGGCCCATAGCGGGCACGGCAGTCTACATGACGGCCTATCCGCGACTGACCGACGACGACCAGCTGGCGCGCGACTGGGAGGACATCCTGCCCGTCCGTCAGTGGCTGTACCAGACGCCGGAGCAGATACTGATCAAGGCATCGAACGGTGCCTCCGACTTCGGCAACAAGTTCGGCCAGCCGCTCATCTGCGGTTCGGTGCTGACATTCGAGCACCAAGAGGAGGGCAGCGGCACCGCCGCTGCACAGCCAACCAAATATGCCTACGACAAGGTCATCATGCTGGCCGGCGGCGTGGGCTACGGCACGAAGCGCGACTGCCTGAAGAAGGAGCCGCAGAAGGGCAACAAGGTGGTCGTGGTCGGCGGCGACAACTACCGCATCGGCCTCGGCGGCGGTTCGGTGTCGAGCGTCGACACGGGCCGCTACTCCAACGGCATCGAGCTGAACGCCGTTCAGCGCGCCAACCCTGAGATGCAGAAGCGCGCCTACAACCTGGTGCGCGCCCTCTGCGAGGAGGACGTGAACCCCGTCGTCAGCATCCACGACCACGGAAGCGCCGGCCACCTGAACTGCCTGTCGGAGCTGGTCGAGGAGTGCGGCGGCGAGATAGACATGACGAAGCTTCCCATCGGCGACCAGACACTCTCGTCGAAGGAGATCATCGCCAACGAGAGTCAGGAGCGCATGGGTCTGCTCATCGACGAGAAGCACATCGAGCACGTGCGCCGCATTGCCGAGCGCGAGCGTGCCCCGCTCTACGTGGTCGGCGAGACCACGGGCGACGCCCACTTCTCGTTCCGCCAGGGCGACGGCGTGAAGCCCTTCGACCTCGACGTAGCCCAGATGTTCGGCCACTCGCCGAAGACCGTGATGCGCGACACGACCGTGGAGCGCCACTACGCGGACATCACTTATAGCCAAGACAAGACGAATGAATACTTAGAGCGCGTGCTGCAGCTCGAGGCCGTGGCCTGCAAGGACTGGCTGACCAACAAGGTGGACCGCAGCGTGACGGGCAAGATAGCCCGCCAGCAGTGCCAGGGCGAAGTCCAGCTGCCGCTGTCAGACTGCGGCGTCGTGGCCCTCGACTACCGCGGCGTGAAGGGCATCGCCACCGCCTTAGGCCACGCCCCGCAGGCCGGACTGGCCTCGCCCGAGGCGGGCAGCGTGCTGTCGGTAGCCGAAGCGCTGACCAACATCGTCTGGGCACCCTTCAGCGAGGGCCTGTCCAGCATCAGCCTCAGCGCCAACTGGATGTGGCCGTGCCGCTCGCAGGAGGGCGAGGATGCGCGTCTTTACCGTGCCGTGAAGGCTCTGTCAGACTTCTGCTGCGACCTTCACATCAACGTGCCTACGGGCAAGGACTCGCTGTCGCTCTCGCAGCAGTACCCCAACGGCGAGAAAATCATCTCGCCGGGCACGGTCATCGTGTCGGCGGGCGGCGAGGTCAGCGACATCAGGAAAGTGGTCAGCCCCGTCTTGGTGAACGACAAGAACGCCAGCATCTACCATATCGACTTCTCGTTCTGCGAGCAGCGCCTCGGCGGCTCCGCGCTTGCGCAGTCGCTGGGCAAGGTGGGCGACGACGTCCCCACGGTGAACAGTGCTGAGTACTTCGCCGATGCCTTCAACGCCGTTCAGGAGCTCATCAAGAAGGGCTGGGTGATGGCCGGGCACGACATCTCCGCCGGCGGTCTGATAACGACGCTCTTAGAGATGACGTTTGCCAACACGAAGGGAGGCCTGCACATCAACCTGCACGACCTGGCCTCCCCCAACCCCTCCCAAGGAGGGGAGTCAGACATCGTGAAGGTGCTGTTTGCCGAGAACCCCGGCGTGGTCATCGAGGTGAGCGACGAGCATAAGTTCGAGTTCCGCGAGTTCATGGAGGACGCCGGCGTGGGCTTTGCCAAGATCGGCTACCCGGTGGAGGGAAGCCGCGAGATTGTGGTGGTTCAGCCTAAGGGCAGCGGCGACGCCGCTGCACAGCCGACCGAGCTGCACTTCGACATCGACCACCTGCGCGACGTTTGGTATAAGACCAGCTACCTCCTTGACCGCAAGCAGTCGTTCAACGGAAAGGCCCGCGAGCGCTACGAGAACTACAAGCAGCAGCCCATCGAGATGAAGTTCCCGAAGGGCTTCACGGGCAAGCTGGCCCAGTACGGCGTCAGTGCCGACCGCCGCGAGCCTACGGGCATCAAGGCCGCCATCATCCGCGAGAAGGGCACCAACGGCGAGCGCGAGATGGCCTACTCGATGTATCTGGCCGGCTTCGACGTGAAGGACGTGATGATGACCGACCTCATCACGCGAGACGCTGGAGGACATCAACCTCATCGTCTTCTGCGGCGGCTTCTCCAACAGCGACGTGCTCGGCTCGGCCAAGGGCTGGGCGGGCGCCTTCCTCTTCAACCCGAAGGCGAAGGAGGCGCTGGACAAGTTCTACGCCCGCAAGGACACGCTCTCGCTCGGCATCTGCAACGGTTGCCAGCTGATGGTGGAACTGGGCCTGACAGGCGCGAAGGGTGCCAAGATGCTGCACAACGACTCGCACAAGTTCGAGTCGGAGTTCATCGCACTGCAGATACCGCAGAACAACAGCGTGATGTTCGGCTCGCTCAGCGGCTCGAAGCTCGGCCTGTGGGTGGCCCACGGCGAGGGCAAGTTCCGCCTGCCGGAGGCAGAGAGCGCCTACAACGTCGTGGCGAAGTACAACTACCACGGCTACCCCGCCAACCCCAACGGCTCCGACTACGACGTGGCGGGCATCTGCTCTGAGGACGGCCGCCACCTGTGCATGATGCCGCACCTGGAGCGCGCCATCTTCCCGTGGCAGAACGCCTGGTATCCCGCCAACCGCCGCCAGGACGAGGTGACGCCGTGGATTGAGGCATTCGTCAACGCACGTAAGTGGGTGGAGGCTCATAAGTAAGAGCCTCCCCAAGCCCCTCCAAAGGAGGGGATGTTTAGATAGTAAAATTTATGCAGAAGCCACCATCAGATTATGTAACCGGACATCCCTCCCTTCGGGAGGGCTTGGGTGGGCTTTTTACTACATTCTTCAAGATTGGCATATTCACCCTCGGGGGTGGATATGCCATGATTCCCCTGATAGAGGAAGAGGTGGTCAACCGCCATCAATGGGTGACGAAGGAGGAGCTGCTCGACCTGATAGCCATCGCGCAGAGCTGCCCCGGCATCTTTGCCGTCAACATAGCCATCTTCGTGGGCTACAAGCTGCGCCAGCTGCGCGGAGCCCTCGCCACGGCTTTCGGCACGGTGCTGCCGTCGTTTATCATCATCCTCGCCGTCGCCATCTTCTTTTCCGCCTTCAAGGAGAACCCCATCATAGCCGCCATGTTCCGCGGCATCCGCCCGGCAGTGGTAGCCCTCATCGCCGTGCCTACGTTCCGCATGGCGCAGTCGGCGAAGATAGGCTGGACCAACTGCTGGATTCCCGTCGTCTCTGCCCTGCTCATCTGGCTGCTCGGCGTTTCACCTATTTATATTATAATAATAGCCGGGATAGCCGGGTTCATCTACGGTATGTATATCAAGCCCACCGCGTCATGATTTACCTCGACCTCTTCATCACGTTCTTCAAGATAGGCTTGTTCGGCTTCGGCGGCGGCTACGGTATGCTGTCGCTCATCCAGAATGAGACGGTGGAGCGCACCCACTGGCTGACGACGGCCGAGTTCACCGACATCGTCGCCATCTCGCAGATGACACCCGGCCCCATCGGCATCAACACTGCCACCTACTGCGGCTACTCGGCCGTCGAGAATGCCGGCTACGGCCACCTGATGGCTGTGCTCGGCTCGGCCACGGCGACGACGGCCCTCGTGCTGCCGTCGCTCATCCTGATGATACTCATCAGCCGCCTGTTCATGAAGTATATGAACACACGCGCCGTCCGCGCCGTCTTCGCCGGACTGCGCCCCGCCGTGGTCGGCCTGCTGGCGGCTGCCACACTGCTGCTCTGCAACGCCGAGAACTTCTCCATCCCTGCTGAGAACCCGTGGCAGTTCTGGATCAGCGTGGCCCTCTTCGCCGCCACCGTCTTCGGCACGGCCTACCTGAAGATCAACCCCATCCGCATGATCTGCTACGCCGCCTTCGCCGGCCTGCTGCTGCTGAGCTGACGACGACGGCGCAGGGCGCAGAGAGTAACTGTAAATAGGCATACCAAATTGGACAACCTTTGCCCAAAAGGCGGCACTTTTGCTCAAAAGCCCGCCGCCATTTCCGAAAAACCCGCCGCCTTTTGCCGAAAACCCGCCGCCTTTTGAAAACTACACGCCGTGGCCGACTTCCGTTTTCGTTTTGGCTGTCGTTATCGTTACTGTTTTGCTTATCGTTTTGGTTTTCTTTCCGCCTGCTCCCAAGGTGTAGGTTCAGGTGTCGGTTCGGCGGTGCAGATTGGCCGGTCGGCCTCACCGTCGGCGTTTCCCTTCGTGCTCAATCGCTATATATATAGTTGTAATATGTACTTTTTATCCTACACTTCCTACACTTCCTACACCTAAAAAAAGTAGGGCAGGTGTAGGAAGTGTAGGAAGTGTAGGATAACTCCTGCAAATGACAATCATATACGCAGCGGTCAGAACTCCAGCACCAGCGACTGGCGCGGCTTCAGCTCCACGTCGCGGCTCAGGTCGTAGTAGCGGCCGGTGAGCACGTCGCGGGCGCGCGTGGCCTGCCCGATGACCTCGGCGTAGCGCTTCACCTGCATCACGGCAGGCTTCGTCGTCCCGTTCAGGACGGTCAGCACCGTCCCCGCCCGCTGGCCGCCGCTCAGCTCCGCCCGCTGGCTGTGCTGCGGCGTCGCAGCCCTCCTCGCGATAACATACACCCCCTGATAGGGAATAAACTGCGTCTGCCGCCCCTGAGTGATGACGGTGTTGCCCTGCCGCCAGTGCAGCAGGCGGCTGAGCCACTGGAACATCGACTGCTCCTGCCGTGTGCGGCCCTCACGGGTGAAGGCGTTGTGCGTGTCGCCGGGGAAGCCGCCGGGGAAGTCCTTGCGCACGTTGCCGTCGGTCACCTCCTTCGTGCCGTTCATCAGGATTTCCGTGCCGTAGTACAGCTGGGGTATGCGGTTCACCGTCAGCAGCAGGGCCAGGGCCTGCTTCAGCATCAGCGTGTCGCGGCCGTTCTTCAGGAAGCGGTCGGTGTCGTGGTTCTCGATGAAGGCCATGACCGACGACGGGTTCGGGTACAGATAGTCGTAGACAAACGAGTTGTAGAGCAGGTTCAGGCCGGCGAACCAGCCGTCGGTCTCCTCGGTAGCCGCCCGGTTGATTCGGTCGTAGAACGAGAAGTCCATCACCGTCTTCAGGTAAGACTCTAAGCCCCCTAAGTTAGGGGGTTGGGGGTCTGAAGGAGCCTTGTTCAGACCCCTGTTGTCCCCTAACTTAGGTGACCATGCAACCCGGCTTTGCCAGGCGGCGGTATAGGCCGGCTCCGTCACCCAGGTCTCGCCCACGGTGTTGAAGTTGGGGTATTCGTCGTCTATCTCCTTCATCCAGTCGGCCATCGCGTCGGCGAAGGCGTAGGGATAGGTGTCCATGCGGATGCCGTCGATGCCGACGGTCTCTATCCACCACTTCGAGTTCTGGATGAGGTAGCGCATGAGGTGCGGGTTGTGCTGGTTCAGGTCGGGCATGGTGGGCACGAACCAGCCCTCGACGGTCTCCCTCCGGTCAACCTCGGAGGCGTAGGGGTCGAGGACGGGCGTCAGCTTGTAGCTGGTCAGGATGTAAGCCTCCCCAAGCCCCTCCGAAGGAGGGGGTGTTTGGTCACCTGAAGAGCTGTCATGTGCCTTAACATCCCCTCCTTCGGAGGGGCTTGGGGAGGTTTTAAGGTTCAGCCAGTCCTTGCTGGGCAAGTCGGCAATCCACGGATGCTCTAAGCCGCTGTGGTTGAAGATCATGTCCATCACCACCTTCAGCCCTTTCCCGTGGGCTTCGTCGCAGAGGCGGCGGTAGTCGTCGTTGGTGCCGAAGCGGGGGTCTACGCGGTAGTAGTTGGTGGTGGCGTAGCCGTGGTAGGTGGAGTAGCCACGGGGGTCGTCGGGCGAGTTGTTCTCGAGGACCGGCGTCAGCCAGAGGGCCGTCACGCCGAGGTCGCAGAAGTAGTCTAAGTGCTCGCGGATGCCGTTCAGGTCGCCGCCGTGGCGCAGCGAGGGCTGCGAGCGGTCCTCCCTGTAGGGGCACATGCCCTTCACCTGCGGGTTGTGGCCACGGCCCTGGGCGAAGCGGTCGGGCATGAGCATATAGAGCACGTCGGCATTGGTGAAGCCCCTGCGCTCCCCGCCGCTCTTCTCGCGCTGCTTCAGCTGGTAATCCACGCTGAGCGTCGAGCGCTGAGCGCTGAACGTCAGTTTCATCGTGCCGGGCCGGGCGTCGCGCAGGTTCATGTAGACGAGCAGGTAGTTGGGCGAGTCGAGGCGCACGAGGCTGTCGACGACGGCCCCGGGGTAGTCGGTGGTCACGCGCTGGACGTCGCGGATGCCCTGGCCGTAGACCATCAGCTGCACCGTCGGGTTCTTCATGCCGACGAACCAGTCGGTAGGTTCGATGCGGTCGATCTTGATTTTTGCTGCACTCATTGTTAGCATTGGTGCCACGAGGGCGGTTAACAGTAAAAGATTCTTTTTCATGTTCGCGTTGGGTGTTAGTTCATTCTTGCGGTGCCGCGGCCCCTCTGGCCTCCCCTGCCCTCAGTCGTGCAGGATCAAGGCCGACTGCGGCTCCACGGTGGTGCGGCGGCCGAAGACCTTGCTGACCGACTGCTCGTTGATCTCCCCGTTCTCACAGACAATGGTGTACAGACCCTTGGGAATGTTGACCGTAGCCGTCTCGCGGTTCGCGTTGAGGATGACGATGATGTTGCGCCAGTCGTCGCGGCCGGCATAGTCCTTCAGGCGGAAGGCAACGACGCCCTTCGGGGCATCGAGAAACTCTAAGTGCTTGCGCACGAGGTGGGCATCGCCCAGACGGAAGGCGGGGTGATGGGCGCGCAGGGCTATCAGGTCCTGGTAGTACTTCAGCACCTGCGGGTAGCGCTGCTGGTTCTGCCAGTCGAGCTGGTTGATGCTGTCGGGCGACTCGAAGGAGTTGTGTACGCCCTTCTTCGTGCGCAGCAGCTCCTCGCCGCCGAGCATGAAGGGCACGCCCTGAGAGGTGAAGACCGCCGTCTGGGCCAGCAGGTCGAGGCGGATGAGCTCCTCCTCGGTGATGGCGGGAATGCTGGCACGCAGGCGGTCGGTGAGGCACATGTCGTCGTGGCAGGAGACGTAGGCCAGCATCTGCGTCGGCTCGGCGGCCCACGGCTGCTTCGCGTAGTTCACCTTCGCCATGTCCACCTGCGGATGGCTGATGCCGCCGACGATGCCGAACTTCACGCTCTCCTCGCAGTCGGGAGCGCCGCCGAGCCAGCCAGCCTTCGTGTCGTCGTCGAACGGGCCGCGCAGGGCGTCGCGCAGTTCGTCGCTGAAGGCGGCGATACGGGGCATCTGCGGGATGTTCGCCTTCACGCCGAGCTGCTCGGTGGGCAGGGCGCACTGGCCGGCACTCCAGCCCTCGCCGTAGATGAAGATGGAGGGATTGAGCTTGTCGAGCTCCTGTCGGATGAGGTTCATCGTCTCGATGTCGTGACAGCCCATGAGGTCGAAGCGGAAGCCGTCGATGCGGAACTCGTTGTACCAGTACTTCACTGACTCAACCATGAACCGCCGCATCATCGGCTTCTCTGACGCCGTCTCGTTGCCGCAGCCGGAACCGTTGCTGTATTTGCCGTTTGCGGATTGGCGATAGTAGTAATCGGGATAGGTGCGCTGGAAGTTGGAGTGCCCGATGTCGTATGTGTGGTTATAGACCACGTCGAGGATGACGGCAATGCCGGCAGTGTGGAGGGCCTGCACCATCTGCTTGAACTCGCGGAGACGGCAGACGGGGTCGTAGGGGTCGGTGGAGTAGCTGCCCTCCGGCACGTTGTAGTTCACGGGGTCGTAGCCCCAGTTGTACTGAGCCTCGTCGAGCCGCGTCTCGTCAACAGAGCCGTAGTCGTAGCTGGGCAGGATATGCACGGCGTTGACACCCAACTGCTTCAGGTGGTCGATGGCCCACGGCTCGGTCAGCGCAAGAAACTTGCCGGGGTACTTGGCATCGGGGCGGGCCACGGAGAAGTCGCGGTGGTGAAGCTCGTAGACCACGAGGTCGGCAGCCGACTTGATGACGGGGTGCTGGTCGCAGCACCAGTCGTCGGGCCACGTGTTCATCGTGTTTACGATGGCACCGCGCTGTCCGTTCACGCCGACGGCCTTGGCAAAGACGCCCGGCGTCTCGCCGTGGCCGGTGTCGAAGGTGTAGAAGCGGCCCATGAGGTCGCCCTTGACGGCGGCCGACCATACCGCTCCCTCCTGCCCTAAGGTGGAGACTTTCATCGCGACGGTCTTCAGCGGCTTGCCGCCCTGGCCGTCCTTGTAGATACGCACCTTCACAGCCTTGGCCTTGGCCGGGGCAAAGAGTCTGAACGTCGTAACCTCAGGGGTGTACTCCATCTCGTTGAAGTTGAAATCCTGCGATTGGGCGGGCTTGACCGCCAGCACTGTCAGTAGTCCTGCTAATATCAATTTCTTCATAGTTTAGGTATTATTACGGCGCAAAGATACGCAAAAAAAAGAAGAACCCCAAAAGTTCTGAAGAAAACTTTCGGGGCTCTTCCTAATTATTCCGGGTTCTCGTTCCTACCGTGCTATCAGACTGACGGCAAAGCCTCCGCCGGGAGCTTCCGACAGCTTCAGCGTGTCGCCCTTTTTCACCGTTCGCTTCGTAATGGTGTAGGCTTGCGGGTTGGTCTCGTAGTGGGCGCCGGGGGCATCGGCGTAGATGGTGCAGTCGTACTTGCGGCCTTTGTCGAGGAAGTCAAGGCGGACGACACTCTTGTGGCCGTTCTCGTCGCACTTGCCGCCGATGAACCAGTTCGCGGTGCCCTTCGCCTTGCGGGCTACGGTGATGTAGTCGGCGGGCTCTGCCTCAAGGTACAGGCTCTCGTCCCAGTCGCAGGCCACGTCGCGGATGAACTGGAAGGCATCGTCGAAGCGCTCGTAGTGCTCGGGCAGGTCGGCGGCCATCTGCAGCGGCGAGTACATCGTCAGGTAGAGGGCGCGAACCGGCAATGGTGATGCGTGCCCATGAGGTGTTGTCGCTCCACTCCTTCAGTTTCGTGACAAAGATGCCGGGCGTGTAGTCCATCGGGCCGCCCTGCAGACGGGTGAAAGGCAGGATGCAGGTATGGTCGGGGCGCGAGCCGCCGAAGGCTTCGTATTCCGTACCGCGTGCCGACTCGTTGCCGACAAGGTTCGGATAGGTGCGGCAGAGGCCGGTCGGGCGGGTGGCCTCGTGGGCGTTGACCATGATGTGGTGCTTGGCGGCCTCCTTGACCACGTAGAGATAGTGGTTGTTCATCGACTGCGAGAAGTGGTGGTCGCCACGGGGGATGATGTCGCCCACGTAGCCCGTCTTCACGGCGTCATAGCCGTAGCGGTTCATCAGCTGGAAGGCCTTCTCGATATGGCGCTCATAGTTCTGCGTCGAGCTGCTGGTCTCGTGGTGCATGAGCAGCTTCACGCCCTTGGAGTGCGCGTAGTCGTTGAGCATTTTAAGGTCGAAGTCAGGATAGGCGGTCTGGAAGTCGAAGACGTCGCGCTTCCAGAGGTTGGCCCAGTCCTCCCAGCCGACGTTCCAGCCCTCGACGAGCACTTGGTCAAGGCCGTTCTTGGCGGCGAAGTCGATGTAGCGCTTCACCTTGGCGTTGTTGGCAGCGTGGCGGCCGTTGGGCTTCACCTTTTGCCAGTCAATCTGGTCGAGCTTGATGCTGGGCAAGTCGTCGGTGTAGTGCCATGAACTCTTGCCGACAATCATTTCCCACCACACGCCACAGTACTTCGTCGGGTGAATCCAGCTGACGTCCTCAAGGGCGCACGGCTCGTTGAGGTTGAGGATGAGGTTGCTGGAGAGCATATCGCGGGCATCGTCGCTGACCATCACCGTGCGCCAGGGTGTCTGGCAGGGTGTCTGCATACAGCCTTTCAGGCCGGTGGCATCGGGTGTCAGATGGCTCACGAAGGTGAACGGCTTCGGCAGGGGGTAGTCCTGCGGCTTCGGATTGGGGGTGTAGGCATTGGTGCCGCCCATAAGCTGCGTCGAGAGAGCCTTGGTCTCGGCATCCACGAGTTCGAGGTGCATCGTGGCGTAGTCCAGGCAGGCAGCCTCATGAATATTGATATACAGGCCGTCGTCGCTCTTCATCTGTAGCGAGGTCTGTACTCCCGTGGGCGAGAAGGTGGCTACCGAGGAGTTAGTCCAGTTGACGGCCTTGTCGAAGATCTTGCGGATCTCAGAGAGCCGGCACTCCTGCGTCTCCTGCTCCTGCGTGTCGTAGTCGCCGGGAAGCCACCAGGCCTTATGGTCGCCTGTCAAAGCGAACTCAGTCATCTCTTCCCGGATGAGGAAGTAGTTGAGTTCCTTCTGTTGCGGAAATTCGTAGCGGAATCCCACGCCGTCGTCGTAGACGCGGAAGCGGATGGTCATCTCCCTTCGTTCCGCTGGCTGCTGTAAGACGGCAGCGTACTCCATGTAGTGGTTGCGGATATCGCGGTTCTCGCCCCAGACGGGCTGCCACGTCTCGTCCATTTCGCGCGTCTGCTCGTCTTTCAGCGTGAAGCCGTCCATAAGGTCGGTCTCCTTCAGCCCTTTCGAGGCATGCTTGTCCTTGGCCAGTTCGAGGCCGAGGTGCGACGGTCTGATGACCTCGCGCCCCTTGTAAGTAACGGTATAGACAGGTCGTCCCTGTTCTATGCTGAAGGTTAGCACCACATTGCCATTAGGTGATTTCACCGTTGAGGCTCCGTTCATGCCGCTGATGCCTAACACCAGACACAGGCAGCCAACGATAGTTCTTTTCAGTTCACGATTCATAGTTATCTTCTCTTTTCGATTTATAATTCACTTAACGCTTCATGGCGATGCCGTCTGCCGGATTTACTTTCGCCCGCTTTGTATAATCAATGTGCTGATCTCGTTGTTGAATCCGTCGGCTGCCAGAAGCTGCTCCAAGCTCAGGTGCATACGATACCGCCAGTAGTGGCGGGGATTGGCGGGGATATTGATGCGCTCGGCATTCTGGTCGGGCAGTCGCAAGTGCTCGTCGATGGCGAACCAGTCCTGCAGCGACAACAGGCAGAGCATTGACGGCGACGTCAGGTGGCGCACGATGATGTCCTTAGCCAGCCAGCCGGGCAGCGGGTGAGGCGGCTCGCCGCCACGGTGCAGCATGGTGTTGTAGTAGTCTCGTGTCCGCTCGTAGTCCTCGTCCCACCACTGCCGTAGTGTGGCCATGTCGTGGGTGGAGATGGTGCAGACGGAGCGATAGGGATTCTGCGACAGATGGCCGAAGCGGTAGCGCGAGTCCTTCGGCATCGACTGGATTTCGAGCGAGAGGATGCCCAGCTCGTTCATCACCCAGGGCACGCAGTCGGGCACCATGCCGAGGTCCTCGGCGCAGACCAGCATCCTCGTGGCCTGCGTCAGGCGGGGCAGCTTCTTCATGGCCTCCTGATACCAGAACTGGTTGTTGCGGCGGTAGAAGTAGTCGTTGTACAGCCGGTTGAAGCAGAACTTCTGATCCTCTGACAGCTGCTTGTAGGCATCCTGGAACTGCACGGCGATACGTGGATGCCACCGGTCATTGCGCTTATGGTCGACGAGGAACAGGCCGTCGCTGAACGTCACGCCATAGCCGCTCTCTATCTCCTCACGGCTCATGCCGAGGGCCGGGCTGAACTGTCCCATCAGCCCCGACTTCTCAGGCACGGGAATCTCCCAGATGCGGAAGAATCCCAGCACGTGGTCGATGCGGTAGGCATCGAAATACTGCGCCATCTTACGGAATCGGCGAACCCACCAGAGGCAGCCGTCCTTGAGCATCTCGTCCCAGTTGTAGGTTGGGAATCCCCAGTTCTGCCCGTCGGTCGAGAAAGCATCGGGCGGAGCCCCGGCCTGGCCGTTCAGGTTAAAGTACTTAGGCTCAACCCATGCCTCGACGCCGTCGCGGCTGATGCCGATGGGAATATCACCTTTTAATATAATACAATGCTTGCGGGCGTAGTCGTGTGCAGAGCGCATCTGCCGGTCGAGGTTGAACTGCACGAAATACCAGAACTGCAGCACCTTCTTATCCTTGAACGTCGGCTTCTGCGTGTTGGCCACGGTAGCCTCTGCGGGCCACTGGCCAAACACCGCCGTCCCGTAGAGGTCGCGGTAGTAGCAGAAGGCGGCGTAAGGCATCAGCCACTCCTTGTTCTGCTCAAAGAAGGTCTTATAGTCGGCCGAGCGTACCACCCTGTTCCACTCCTGCTCGAAGACGACATGCAGGTAGTCAATCTTGGCCTTGAACATACGCTCATAGTCAATCTGGGGCAGGGCGTTCAGTTCCTGGCGCAGCGCCTCAAACTCAGCGCGCCTGGCCTCGTCCTTGATTTCCGGCAGTTGGCGCAGGTCGCAGTACTGCGGGTGCAGGGCGTAGATGCTGATGCTGTTATAGGGATAGCTGTCCTGCCACGTTCCGGTCATATTGGTATCATTGATGGGAAGGACCTGCACGATTCGCTGGCGCGTCAGGTTGCACCAGTCAATCATCGTTTTCAGGTCGCCGAAGTCGCCGACGCCGAAGCTGCCCTCAGAACGGAGCGAGAAGACGGGGACCACCGTGCCGGCGCCCTTCCAGGGATAGACGGGGAAGAAAGCCTGCGGCAGCTCATAGACTGTGACGTCGCCCTTTTCCATGGAAGGCACTGCCACGGTGCGGTTGATGCCATTCTCCCACACAGGCAGGTCGATGCCGAGTATGACAAACTTAAACTCGATGTTATCGGGCAGCTTGTCGGCATCGAGATTGACCACCCACTCATGGTTTTCGTGGTCAATCATAGGCAGTGCTTTGCTCACATCCCAGTTACCCAGATAATCGCAGCCTCCGACGAGGCCGAGCTGCTCGCCCACTCGGAGCTGCGAGGCGCGCACCTTCAGGCACAGCGTATGCTCGAAGTTGGTCACGACAACCTGTTCGCACTGGCAGTACATGATACACTCGGTAAATGCAGAACTGTACATATAGGAGTCGTCGGGTATGTTTCGCCAGTGGTCGTAGAGCACATAGCGCTGGCTGCCGTCGGCCGAGAAGTCCACGCAGTGGGGAGCGACGAGCCATTCGCACCGAGCCTCCTCTTCACCGCGTACCAGAGTATAATAATATTCTATGGGCTGTTCCGGCTTTATGTTTTTTCTTAACTCGCAACTCCAGTGCAGTCCGTCGGTTGATGCCAGCTTGTGCTGCTCTGTCGTGCCGTTCTCATTGATAATGTTCAGCATCAGCTCCTCGCCGAAGTTAGTCTGATACTCAAGGTTAAATCGTATATTCATAGTTTTCTGTTTTGTTGAACTTTAGTCGTTTGGGGAATTGGTCGTTTAGTGGTTTAGGCTTTTGTTGCGTGACGACTGCCGTTACTGATGAAGAAGACGCAGGCGGAGGCTATCAGGAAGCTCACGCCGGCGACGATCATCATCGACGACTGGTGGTGGCCGACGAGCGAGAGGATGGTTCCGCCGCAGACGGCAGCAACAATCTGGGGCACGCAGATGGTACCGTTGAACAGTCCGAGATAGGCCCCCATGTGGCCGTAGCCCTGCAGGGCGTTGGTGACGATGGTGAAGGGCATGGCGAGCATGGCGGCCCAGCCACATCCTATGAGCAGGAAGGGGATGACCTGCAGATACTTGTCAGGACAGAAGGGAATAAGTATGAAGCCCACTGCGCCGAGCACGAGACTGACGCTATAGGCCATCTTCACATTCTTGAAGCGCGGCAACAGCGTAGCCCAGACGACACTGCCCATAGCCTGGATGGCATAGAGCACGCCCGTCCAGTTGGCAGCCTCCTGATAGTCGCTGGTGGCCGGGTCGGTGGTTCCCCAGACGGTCTCCGAGATGGCATCGACGACGTAAGTCCACATATAGAGCATGGCCGCCCAGCAGAAGAACTGCACCAGTCCGACCTTCCAGAACGTGGAGGGGGCTTTCTTCAGCAGGGTTATCCAGTTGGCCGACTCCTCCTTCTCGTCGGCGACGGGGTTGTATTCACGGTACTCCTGGGGCGGCCATTCCTTCACCTTCGATGTGGTATAGATGACACAGAGGATGAGGATGGCAGCGCCGATATAGAACGACCAGATGACCGTGTCGGGGACGACGCCTTCGGCAGCGACGTTGCTCAGGCCGATGGCAGCGAAGAAGAAGGGGAAGATGAATCCCACGACGCTCCCCGCATTGCAGAGGAACGACTGGATGCTGTACGCCTTGGCCTTCTGCTTCTCGTTGACCATGTCGCCGACGAGCATCTTGAACGGCTGCATGGCCATGTTGATGCTCGTGTCGAGCAGCATCAGCGCTATCAGTCCGAAGATGAGCGCCGCCCCCACCGACATACCGAACGAGCCGGCATTGGGCAGCAGGCACATCACGGCCACGGCCACGGCCGCACCCACAAACAGATAGGGAATGCGTCGGCCGAAGCGCGTCCACGTCTTGTCGCTCAGCGTGCCCACGATGGGCTGCACCAGGATGCCCATCAGCGGGGGCAGTATCCAGAAGAACGACAGCGAATGCGGGTCGGCGCCGAGCGTGCGGAATATCCGCGAAATGTTACCACTCTGGAGTGCGTAGGCTATCTGCACTCCGAAGAATCCGAAACTCAGGTTCCAGAGTTTCCAAAATGACAAGTCTGGTTTTTGTTTCATAATATTTATCTTGTTGTTCCTCTAATAATCAGACGGGTCCTCACGATGCGCTTCTCTACCTTACCGATGGGCGAGCGGCCCTCAACCTTGTCGATGAGAATCTCGGCGGCCTCCTCACCCACCCGCCTGCCGCGCTGCTCGACCGTGGTCAGCATCGGGTCGCAGGCCACGGCACGCTGACCGTTGGTGAAGCCGCAGATGCTGATATCCTCGGGCACCCGCAGCCCCATGCGCTTGACCGTGTAGAGAATGCCGATGGCCGTGTCGTCGTTGACGGCGAAGAACGCATCGGGATAGCGGTCGCCGTCGAACATCTCAGGCGTTATCAGCTCTGCATCACGCCGGTTGTCGCAGATGCGCGTCAGCTGCTCGTCGAAGGGCAGCCCCTGCTTCAGCAGGGCGTCCTTGTAGCCGTTGAAGCGGTTCTTCGATATTTCCAGCTGCATCGGCGACCCGAAGAAGGCGATGCGCCGGCAGCCCGTCTCAAAAAGATAGGTGACGGCATTGAACGCCCCCATATAGTCGTCGACCACCACGCGGCTGGCATTCACGCCGGTGCAGATGCGGTCGTAGAAGACGATGGGAATCTGCGCGTCGAGCAGCTTCAGGAAGTGGTCGTACCGCCGCGTGTCCTTGGCCTGCGAGACGATGACGCCGCACACCTTCTGGCTGAGGAACATCTCGCAGATGCGCACCTCGCGCTCGTACTGCTCGTCCGACAGGGCCACCATGACGTAATAGCCGTGAGCCATCGCCACCTCCTCGATGCCCGTCAGGATGCTCGAGAAGTAGTAGTGCGTAAACTCCGGCACGACGACGCCGATGACCCTCGACTGCGCCACCCGGCTGTGGCGCAGGGCCTCGCCGGCGACGTTGGGCGAGAAGTTGTGCTCGCGCGCAAACTGCTGGATCTCACGCCGCCGCTTCTCGCTGATGCGAGGCGAGTCCTTCAGCGCACGCGACACCGTGGCAACGGAGATTCCAAGCTCCATTGCTATGTCCTTCATCGTCATTGGTGCGTTCCCTTTCATGTAGGTTTTTAGTTTTCAGTGCAAAGATAGGCAATTTTCAGCATTCGCCCGTTTCATATAATTAAAGAATGCGCGCGAAGCAGTGTGCAAACGTTTGCATTACAACAGCCGCAGGTGAGCACCCGCGTACCGATATCGGCTGCAAAGATAAGCAATCATTTCGAATTATCAAAGAAAAAATTATCAAAACAGAACATTCTTTACGTTGTACCAAACTAACAGGCAGGCAAAACCCGCCGCCTTTTGAGCAAAACCCGCCGCCTTTTGCCAAAAACGCGGCACTTTCTGAAAAACCCACCCTTTGGAATAATTCCCGTCTGCCAGCTTCCAAGGTGTAGGGTCAGGTGTCGGTTCCAGCCCCGACACAGGTCAGAAACCCCGTTTACCGGCCTGCCTCCATCCGTCATGTTCCTATATATATAGTTGTCATTCCCACTTTTTATCCTACACTTCCTACACTTCCTACACCTAATTTTTTCGGGCAGGTGTAGGAAGTGTAGGAAGTGTAGGATAATTCCAATTATCAGCAACTATATGTCTCACGCCTCCCTGCAAACGATTGCATAGCGCACATCATATTATTAGCAGCACACAGGGGAGAAACGTAAATCTTTTTCCGTAATTTTGCACCAGAGATTGCAATAATCAAAAAAACTTAAACGGTAGCGTATGAGAAGGATTTACTCCACAATGGTTTGCTGCCTCGTGGCCGTGGCTGCGATGGCACAGGGATGGCCCGGCGACTATGGCGGCGTCATGCTGCAGGGCTTCTTCTGGGACAGTTTCAACGACTCGCAGTGGGCGCGGCTGGAGAAGCAGGCCGACGACCTGGCCGGCACATTCGACCTGGTCTGGGTGCCGCAGAGCGGCAACTGCGGCGGCACGTCGATGGGCTACGACGACCTCTGGTGGTTCAACGACTACAACAGCTCGTTTGGCAGCGAGGCGCAGCTGCGCTCGATGATCAGGACGTTCCGCGAGAAGGGCATCGGCACCATTGCCGACGTGGTGATCAACCACCGCCGCAACATCAGCAACTGGGTGGACTTCCCCCGTGAGACCTATCAGGGCGAGACCTACGAGATGACTTCCACCGACATCTGCTCCGACGACGACGACGGCGCTACCAAGCGGTGGGCCGACAGCAACGGCTACAGCCTGAGCAGCAGCAAGGACACCGGCGAGGGATGGGGCGGTATGCGCGACCTCGACCACACGAGCCCGAACGTGCAGCGCATCGTCAAGGCTTACCTGAAGTTCCTGCTTGGCGATCTCGGCTACACGGGATTCCGCTACGACATGGTGAAGGGCTACAGGGGCGAATACACCAAGATGTACAACGAGGACAGCCGGCCGCTGTTCTCCGTCGGCGAGTGCTGGGACGGCACTGCCACCATCCGCAACTGGATCGACGCCACGGGCAAGACCAGCGCCGCCTTCGACTTCCAGTTCCGCTACACCGTGCGCAATGCCATCAACCGCGGCGACTGGAGCTATCTGGCCAGGCAGAACGACGGCAACTGGCCGCTCGTCAGCCGGAACTACGAGCAGGCGGCCTACGCGCAGTATGCCGTGACCTTCGTCGAGAACCACGACACGGAGAAGCGCGCCAATGCCGACCAGGACCCCATCAGGCGCGACACGCTCGCCGCCAATGCCTACCTGCTGGCCATGCCGGGCACGCCCTGCGTCTTCCTCACCCACTGGAAGGCTTACAGGCCGGAAATCAGGGCGATGATTGCCGTGCGCAAGATGGCCGGCATCACCAACACCAGCAGCTACGTCAACTTGCACAGCACCAAGGACTGCTACGCCAACACCATTCAGACGGGCGGCACGGACCGCCTGCTCGTGATTGTCGGCCCCGACACCGACGGCTACTCGCCCTACGCCGCCAGGTGGCAGGAGGTGCTCTCGGGCTATAAGTACAAGTATTTCCTGCCACGGTCGATGGAGACCGCCTTCGCCGACAAGGCTTCGGGTGAATACGACAGCCCGTTCAAGGTAAAACTGACGGCCGTCTCTGCCGACGACAATGCCCGGCTGGTTTATACGCTCGACGGCTCGCAGCCGACGGCGACCAGCACACAGGCGGCCAACGGCGCCACCATCGACATCACGGAAGCCTGTACCCTCAAGGTGGGCCTCCTCCTGACAGACGGCTCGGTGAAGGGCGTGCTTACCCGCAGCTACACGTTCAGCCAGTCTGAGAAGCAGGCCATTACCATCTACGTCAATACCGACAAGGTGGGCTGGAACGCCGTGAACTTCTGGAGCTGGGGCGGCGACGGCAGCCACGCCCCCGCGAACAACAGCTGGCCGGGCGACAAGGTGACAGAGACCCGTCGACGGCAAGGCGTGGTACGCCAAGACGTTTACCATCAACAGTGCCGACGATGCCGTCAGCCTGGTGTTCAGCACCGGCTCAGGCAGTCCGCAGACGGTCGACGTCACGAACGTCTCCACGACCTCGTTCTTCGAGATTTTGCCCGACAAGGACGGCAGCAAGAACAAGGTCAACTCTGTGACGGAAACGATAACGGGAATGGGAGCGATAACGGGAACGACAACGGGAACGGGAACGGTCTATACCCTCGACGGACGGAGGCTGCGGACAGTGGACGGAGACGGCAAATTCTCTGGTCGTTTGGGGGATTGGTCGTTTAGTGGTTTAGGCTTCATTCTAGGCAAGGGCGTCTATATCGTCAACGGGAGGAAAATCGTATTGAAGTAACCATTCTTCTCTGGTCGTTTGGGGGATTGGTCGTTTAGTGGTTTAGGCTTTTTTGGATTCTTCTCTGGTCGTTTGGGGGATTGGTCGTTTAGTGGTTTAGGTTTTCAGGACGGAGCGCACGGCAAACCAGCAGTGCAGCAGCAGGGTCTGAACGACGCCATAGTGGCGCTGCATCACGAGGTATCGCTCACGCAGCGATGCCTTGTGGTTTTTGGTGGTCGCTCCCTCTTCCAGATAGTTGGCCACGACTATACCTATATTATATAAGGGCAGCGACATACGCTCGGCCTCGCGCATCACGCGGATACACCAGTCGACGTCGGCCGAGAAGCGGTAACGAGTGTCGAACTGCAGGTTCTTGGCAATATCGGTGCGGGCATAGAAGGCCTGATGGCAGACCAGCATACCCTGACGGAACGAGCGCCACGTCAGCCGCTCGGGCGGCTGCAGGCGGCGCGGGCGCAGGAAGCGGCCCTCGCCGTCGACGATATCGGTATTGCCGTAGAGCACGCCGGGCAGCTCGGCAGTGGGCAGCTCACCCAGCCGGCACCGGCGCACCACCTGCTCCAGCGTGTCGTCGTGCGCAAAGGTGTCGCCCGCGTTCATGTAGACGATGTAGTCGCCCGAAGCCTGCGTCAGCCCCTTGTTCATGGCGTCGTAGATGCCCCGGTCAGGCTCCGACTGAATGATGACGTGATGCTGGTTGCCCTCCGAGCTGTCCGACTGCCGCTTGTATGCCTCGGCCATAGCCAGCGTGCCGTCGGTCGAAGCACCGTCGATAATCAGGTGCTCCACCTCGGCGTATGTCTGGCGGTGTACGCTGTCGAGCGTCCGCTGCAGCACGGCCTCGGCGTTGTAGGTAATGGTGACGACGCTGAAACGTATCATAGCTTGTAGCCTTTCCGGGCTATCGCCTCGTTGTAGACCTCAGTGTACTTCAGGGCCACCGCCTGCTGCGAATAGCTGCGGTTGACCTTCGACACAGCCGCCTTCGACAATGCCTCATAGTCGGCTTCCTGTAATATCCACTGAATGCCGCGTGCCAAGTCCTCCGCATCACGGTAGGCAGCAACATAGCCGTTCTTCTGGTGGTCAATCTCCTCCGGGATGCCTCCTACCTTAAACCCGACACAAGGCACCCCGCAGGCCATGGCCTCCATAATAGTGTTGGGCAGGTTGTCCTCCAACGACGGAGTGACAAAAACATCGACCGAGCGGTAAATGTCAACAATCCGACGTTCATCGCTGACATAGCCTAATGAATAAACTGCTAACGGCAGACGGTCGGCGATTTCGTCGGAGTGACCTCCCAAGACCGCAATACCAACCTGCTGCTTAACGTCGGGATAACGGTCGGCCATCAGGCGGACGGCCGCTATCAGGAAATCCATGCCCTTGCGCTGGTCTGTGACACGCTGCGAGACGAAAAGAATAAGTCGGCGGTCGGTCGGCAGCCCCACCCTCTCGCGGGCTTGCCGACGGTCGGCAGGGCAGTAAACGCGGGTGTCGATGGCATTGGGAATGCTGACAACCTTCTGACCTCGCAGCAACGCACTGAGACGTGCCTCTCCACATAGCCACTTACTACAAGCCACGTAACTGACACTCTGACCATCGAGCAACTGCCACTTGCGACGCCAGACGCGACTGGACAAATCTTTCTTCTCTGGTCGTTTGGGGGATTGGTCGTTTAGTGGTTTAGGCTTTTTTCCATTGCGCAACAGAGGACAGCTACCACAAGCGGTTCGGTAATGACGGCAGTCACGGGCATAGTGACAGATGGCCGTGGCTGGCCAGAGATCGTGCATCGTCCACACCACTGGCTTCCCCGAACGCAGAATCTTGCGGATGCCGCCAAGCGAGAGCATACCCTGATTCACCCAGTGCAAATGAACGACATCGGCTTCCCGAAACTCGGGCAACTTCGTGATGTCCGTTCCTGCATTGGCAATATCTATTTCAAACAAATGCCTACGACGGAAATGCAGATGAAGCCAGATGACAAACCGCTCCCACAAGAAGCACCACTGCTGATGCCACTTATCGCGCAACCCGACAACCGTCAGACTGTCCGTCTGCTTGTCGCGAACCAACATCTTGGCCTTTACGCCATAGTTGTTCAAGGCTTCCATCAGACGGTGCGCAGCCACAGCAGCCCCTCCCGTCCGCTCGCTCGTATTGACAATCAAGACTCTCATGGAATTTGGTCGTTTGGGGGATTGGTCGTTTAGTGGTTTAGGTTTTTCACTTAGCCTCCTACTCAGCTTCCTTGGCGCGCTTCTTTTCTTCCTTCTCGCGGCGCTTCTGCTCCTTGGCGGCCTCCTTCTCGCGGCGCTTCTGTTCCTTGGCCAGCTCCTTTTCGCGCTTCTTCTGCTCTTTCTGAAGTTTCTTCAGTTCGCGGGCGTTCTCTTTGGCGGCTTCTTTCTCTGAAGCGGCCTCCTCCTTGGCCTTCACCGACTCCTCCAGCTTCTCGCGGAGCATCTCCTTGTCGAAGGTGAAGACGTGGCCGAACATACCCACCGACAGCAACTGGTCCTCACCCTTCAGGCGGACCGACGTCGTGTTCAGCAGAACATAATCATGTACGTTTAACTTGGAGTTCAAAGCCAGCTCGATAGTCTTCACGGCCACGTTCTTGCCGAGCTTCGACAGCACGTTGTCGCCCAGCTTGTCCTGGGCTTCCTCGGTCACGTATTCATCAATAGCCTTCATCATGGCCTCCTTGTGGGCCTTTTTGTCGGGCACGGTCAAAGCCATCAGCACTGCCACGAGCAGCAAGATGACGACAGCAAGCAGTTTCTTCATAACAAATATAATTTACTAATAATCTAATAACGGCAACGGATTAAACGGATTCAGCCGAAACAATAACAGTTCATCTTTCGGCTACAAAGTTACAAAAGATTATCGAGACGAGCGAGAAAATTCACAAAGAAAACAACTTTTGTGGCCTTTTTTCTTGGCGGTACGGTTTTTTTATGCTTACTTTTGCAGCCGATAATCACAATTCTCTGGTCGTTTGGGGGATTGGTCGTTTAGTGGTTTAGGCTTAATTCTTTGGTCGTTTGGGGGATTGGTCGTTTAGTGGTTTAGGCTTTTTTCCATTGGGCAACACATCCAAGAAGAAGCATGAGCTTTGACTTTGAATCGGTGGGAAGATTGTGTCTTGCCGTCATTGACGTCCTCCGACTTATTGGACATATTGCTATATCCTAAACCACTAAACGACTAAACGACTAAACGACCAATCCCCCAAACGACCAATCCCCCAAACGACCAATCCCCCAAACGACCAGAGAATTGAGATTCCGTTTGCGAACACAAAAAAATTGATATACGTCAAGAACAGCGTGCTATTCAGCAATTTATGCCCCAAAAGTGTTGCACAGTCCGAAAATTCGCCGTACCTTTGCACCGTCAAAAGAAAATAGTTAATAGATTGTTTTAGGTTAGTAGTAATATTTATAGTTTTAGGTTTTTAGTTATTGGTAAAAGAAAGTTTTCAACTGCGGATAACAGGTGGCCGTCGTGAGACATCCATTTAAACTTTCAAATTTTTAGCCCATTGTGGCTGAAAATTTCTTTTAGAGAAAAGGATTTTTAGTTAAACATAGGCTTGTTCCGCTGCAGCTCGTGAGAGTTGCAGCGGACTTTTTTTGCTACGCTCCCCTTTTGTACTCTCCCGGTGTCATTCCCGTCAGCCGTTTGAAATACTTCGAGAAGAAAGACGGATTGGGAAAGCTGAGACTCTCAGAGATTTGTATGACCGACTTGTCAGAATGGCGCAGAAGCACTTTTGCCTGCGTGACAAGGGCACGGTCTATCCAGTCTTTGGCAGTGGTGCCACTGGCTTGGCGGACGACGGTACCCAGATAGCGCTCGGTGAGACACAGTCGATTGGCATAGTAGTCTATCTGGTGTTGCTCTCGGCAGTACTGGTTGACAAGCTGGATGAAACGGTCGAAGATGGTCTGCTCGCGCGAGCGGGTGGCAGCCTGTATGTCGGTCTGCTGACGGAAGAGGCAGTCATAGTGGTGCATCAGTGCAGCCACAAGGGCGGTGACGGTGGGCCGGTGATAGTCTTCACCATGTACCACATGCCAGATGGCATCGAGAATATGGCGGGCCGTGCTGACGTCGTCCTCGCTGACGGAAAGCAGGATGTCGCGCACCTGACCGTTGAAAGCCGATGGCGTCAGACCCTGCGCAAAGGGCATGGGGAAATCAGCGAAGAGCCCGATGCCATAGACCTGCAGGTCATCAGAAAGCCGGATGGGGTTAATGATGGTGCCGGGGCCGATATAGACCAATGTGCCGGCCGTAGCGTGGCGGTCTTGCAGGTTGAAGTTGATGTGTGCCTCGCCGTTCAAGATGATTCCGAAGCGGTGGTCGTTGATGGTGAACGGCGGCTTCTGACGCATCAGCAGGCTGAACACGGTATGGTCGCCATGAACCATGCCAAGCTCGCCGTTAAAGAATATATGCTTGCTGATCTGCGCAAGATGAGGGGTGAGGATGTCTCTCATACGAGAAAGATCCATCAGTTGTGGCTGTATGTTCATAATCAGTCCTTTTTTGTCTGCAAAGATAATCCTTTTCTGGGAAACGGCAATCTCTTTTTACATAAATCGAACAAAAAGAACATCTTTCCGTGCCGAAGGATAACAAATCTTCGGGAATTTCTTCGTAACTTTGCGGCATATTAGAGAAGAACCAAATGAAGAAGTATCTTTTTATCTTGATGATGCTGCCAGCGACGGCGACAGCCCAGACACTGGAAGAATGCCAGCAGGCAGCAGAACGAAACTATCCGCTGATAAGGCAGTACGGACTGACAGAACAGACGACGGAACTGACGGTAGAGAACATCCAGAAAGGGTGGCTGCCGCAGGTCTCGGCTTCGGCACAGGCTACCTATCAGAGTGACGTCGCCCGTTTCCCCGACCAGATGCAGGGGCTTTACCGACAGATGGGCATCGACATGAAAGGGCTGAAGAAAGACCAGTACCGAGTGGGTATCGACGTGAGCCAGACCATCTACGACGGGGGAGCCATCAGGCAATCCAAGGCGGTAGCACGCGAGCAGGGCAAGGTGCAGGTAGCGCAGACAGACGTAAATTTATATAATGTACGCAGGCGCGTGAACGAGATGTACTTCGCACTGCTGCTGCTCGACGACCAGATTCGGCTGAACCGCGACCTGCAGGAGTTGCTTAGCAGCAATGAGCGAAAGTTGGCCTCGATGGTGAAAGGCGGAACGGCCGCTGAAAGCGACCATCTGAACGTCAAGGCAGAACGGCTGAACGTCGTCCAGCAGGCCACCAGCCTTGAGTCGCAGAGGCGGATGCTGAAGACGATGCTGAGCACGTTCTGCGGCATTGAGGTAAAGACGACAACCCACCCCCGGCCCCTCCCCGAGGGAGGGGGGGGAATGCGGCCGGAGTTGAGAGCACTCGATGCGCAGATAGGACTCTTCGACGCGCAGGAGAAGGCACTCGACGCGGCCCTGAAGCCACGGCTTGGCGTGTTTGCACAGGGGTTCTACGGCTATCCGGGGCTGAATATGTTTGAGGATATGATGAAGCGCGACTGGAGCCTGAACGGCATCATCGGTGCCCGGCTGACGTGGAACATCGGGGCGCTCTACACCCGCAAGAACGACAAGGCAAAGCTGCAGTTGCAACGCGAACTGGCGGAGACGGACCGCGAGGTATTCCTCTTCAACAACAACCTCGAACAGATTCAGCAGAACGAGAACATCGCGCGCTACAGGAAACTGATAGCTGACGACGAGGAGATTATAGCGCTGCGCACGTCGGTCCGCGTGGCTGCCGAGTCGAAACTCTCGCACGGCATCATCGACGTCAACGACCTCGTGCGCGAGATAAACCAAGAAAACGCTGCCCGCGTGCAGCAGTCGATACACGAAATTGAGATGCTGAAAGAGATATACGACAACAAATTCACGACAAACAATTAAAGTTATGCGAAAGATATATGTATTGGCAGGCGTGACACTGATGTTGGCCGCTTGCGGAAACAGCGAGAAGGAGTATGATGCCACGGGAACGTTCGAGGCTACTGAGACCACGGTATTTGCCGAACAGAGCGGCGCACTGCTGACGTTCGACGTCGACGAGGGCGACAACATGGAGGCTAACACAGAGGTAGGGCTTATAGACACCACGCAGGTATGGCTGAAGATTCTGCAACTGAATGCCACCAAGGAGGTGTACCAGAGCCAGAAGCCGGACATGGAGCGCCAGATTGCCGCTACGCGCCAGCAGTTGGCCAAGGCCAAGCAGGAGGAGCAACGATACCAAGAACTTGTTGCCGACGGAGCCGCTCCCTCGAAGATGCTCGACGACGCCGCCAGCCAGGTAAAGGTACTGCAGAAGCAACTGGATGCTCAGATTTCGTCGCTCAGCACGAGCACCCGTTCGCTGGACAAGCAGACAGCCACTGCCGACATTCAGGTGAGCCAACTGCGCGACCAATTGCACAAGTGTCACATCGTGACGCCCGCCAAAGGAACGGTTCTCGAGAAATACGTTGAGCGCGGCGAGTTCGTAAGCACTGGCAAGCCCCTGTTCAAGATTGGCGACACGGAGGATATGTATCTGCGCGCCTACGTTACGTCGAGCCAACTCCAGAATATCAAACTGAGCCAGCAGGTGAAGGTGTTCGCCGACTATGGCGACGGCCAGAAGAAGGAGTATCAGGGCACCGTCACATGGATTTCCTCGCGGTCGGAGTTCACGCCCAAGACCATTCTCACCGACGACGAGCGCGCCGACCTGGTGTATGCCATCAAGGTGGCAATCAAAAACGACGGATACGTCAAGATCGGCATGTACGGCGAAGTAAAGCTATGAACGCCATTGAAGTAAAAAACATCAGCAAGTCGTACGGTACGGTAAAGGCGCTCGACGACGTATCGTTCACCGTCGGCAAGGGCGAGGTCTTCGGACTTATCGGCCCCGACGGTGCTGGCAAGACATCGATGTTCCGCATCCTCTGTTCGCTGTTGCTGCCGGATGGTGGCACGGCTTCGGTTGACGGCTTCGACGTGGTCAGGCAGATGCGCGACGTGCGCTGCCGGGTGGGCTATATGCCTGGCAAGTTCTCGCTCTATCAGGACCTGACCGTCGAGGAAAACCTGACTTTCTTCGCCACGCTCTTCGGCACCACCGTCGAGGAGGGCTACGACTCCATCAAGGCCATCTATTCACAGATTGAACGGTTTAAGAACCGTCGGGCCGGGGCTCTCTCAGGCGGTATGAAGCAGAAGCTGGCACTGAGCTGTGCGCTGGTGCACCAGCCCAGCGTACTCTTCCTCGACGAGCCGACAACGGGCGTTGACCCCGTCAGCCGCAAGGAGCTGTGGGAAATGCTGCTGATGCTGAAGGAACGGGGCATCACCATCGTAGCCTCTACGCCTTATCTCGACGAGGTGCGCCGCTGCGAGCGCGTGGTTTTTCTCGACCAAGGGAAGGTCAGGGGCATTGACACGCCGGAGGCTATCCTTGAGCGTTTTAAAGACGTCTTTAATCCGCCGGGCATCGAGGCTGTTGCTGTGATACAGCAACAAACGGAAGCAATCATCGAGGTAGAGCACCTGGTAAAAGCCTTTGGCGACTTCCATGCCGTCGACGACATCTCGTTCACAGTGAAGAAAGGCGAGATTTTCGGCTTCTTGGGTGCCAACGGTGCCGGAAAGACCACGGCGATGCACATGCTGACGGGACTGAGCCAACCCACAAGCGGTACTGGCCGCGTCTGTGGCTACGACATACGTACAGAGTACGAACAGATAAAACGCCACATCGGCTATATGAGCCAGAGGTTCTCGCTCTACGAAGACCTGACCGTAGCCGAAAACATCCGTCTCTTTGCAGGCATCTACGGCATGAAGAAGGCAGACGTCGGAAGGAAGATGGATGAGGTGCTGCGCCAGTTGAAGTTCGAGGAGCACAAGGACGACTTGGTGGGCTCGCTGCCCCTTGGCTGGAAGCAGAAGCTGGCCTTCTCTGTCTCTATCTTCCACGAGCCTGGCGTGGTGTTCCTCGACGAGCCTACGGGCGGTGTCGACCCCGCCACGCGCCGACAGTTCTGGGAGCTGATCTACGACGCCGCCCGCCGCGGCATTACCGTCTTCGTGACCACTCACTACATGGACGAGGCCGAATACTGTGACCGTATCTCGATCATGGTCGACGGAAAGATCAAGGCGATGGGCACGCCCGCCGAACTTAAAAAGGAATATGGCCAGCCCGATATGGACCATGTGTTTACGTATCTTGCAAGGCAAGCCACCCGTTCAAGCGATTAAGAATATGAAGCAGTTCCTATCATTCGTCTTCAAGGAGGCCAAGCACATTCTGCGCGACAAGCGTACGATGCTGATTCTCTTCGTCATGCCCGTGGTGCTGATGTTCATCTTCGGCTTCGCCATCACAACTGACGTGAAAAACGTGCGGACTGTGGTGGTGACCTCGATGATGGACTACCAGACGCAGCAAGCCGTAGAGCGACTGGCGCAGTCGGAATATTTCACCATCACGCAAACCGTCAACACGCCACAAGAGGCCGAGCGGCTCATCCGCAGTCAGAAGGCCGACCTGGCACTGGTGTTCAGGAGTAATCATAGCCTGCAGTTCATCGTAGACGGCAGCGACCCCAACATGGCACAGCAATGGACTACCTACGCGCAACAGGTCATAGCCAACCCCGATGCATCGCTGGTCAATCAAAGGCTACTCTACAACCCCCAGATGCGCTCTGCCTACAATTTCGTACCGGCCATCATGGGTATGCTGCTCATACTCGTCTGCGCCATGATGACATCAATCAGCATCGTGCGTGAGAAGGAACGCGGCACGATGGAGGTGCTGCTGGTGTCGCCTGTACGTCCCCTGATGGTCATCATCGCCAAGGCCGTTCCCTATTTAGTGCTGGCCTTCGCCATTCTCATCACCATCCTGCTCATGGCGCGCTTCGTCCTGGATGTCCCGCTGGCAGGCTCGCTTTTCTGGATATTGGCCGTCTCGACGCTCTATATCCTGCTGGCCCTTTCGCTGGGCCTGCTCATCTCCAACGTGGCAAAGACACAACTCATGGCCCTGCTGCTTTCGGCTATGGTGCTGCTCATGCCCGTGGTCATGCTGTCGGGGATGCTGTTCCCCGTAGAGTCGATGCCACGGGTGCTGCAGTGGTTATCGGCCGTAGTTCCTACACGCTACTACATCCAAGCCATGCGCAAGCTGATGATTATGGGTGTGGGCATCGGCGACGTGGCCCACGAGGTAGCGATAATGGCAGGCATGACTGCCGTGCTGCTCGCCATAGCGCTGAAGAAGTTTAACGTAAGACTGGAATAGATAATGACGCTCAAACATCTGATACGAAAGGAATTCCAACAGATACGCCGCAATGCGTTTCTGCCGCGGCTCATCGTCGTGTTCCCTATCATGATAATGTGTATCATGCCGTGGGTGATGCAGATGGAGGTGAAGAACATTGTAGTGGATGTGGTCGACATCGACCGCACGACAGAGTCGCAACGACTTGTACAGCAGGTGGCCGCCAGCAGCTACTTCATCTTCGGCGGTCAGAAGGCCACATACGCCGAGGGACATCGAAAAGGGGCGTGCCGACGTCATCCTTGAAATCCGCGATGGCCAGTACTACATTGCCGCCAATGCCGTAAACGGCACCAAAGGGGCGATGGGGTCGGCCTATCTCTCGCAAATCATCACCGCCCCCATCCAGTATGCTGCGATACCATCGCAGCCCGCCGTGCTCACCCTCTACAACAAAGGCCAGAACTACAAGCTCTACATGATTCCAGCCCTTTTCGCCATTGTGATAATGCTGATGACCGGCTTCCTGCCTACGCTGAACATCGTGGGAGAGAAAGAGGCTGGCACCATCGAGCAAATCAACGTCACGCCTGTATCAAAGTGGTCGTTCATTCTGGCCAAGCTCATTCCCTACTGGCTCATCGCACTGTTTGTCATCACCGTCTGCCTGCTGTTGGCCTTGCTCATCTATGGCCTCACACCCGCCGGCCCCGTATGGCTCATCTATGTTCTGGCCATGCTGCTGGCACTGTTCTTCTCGTCGTTAGGACTCATCATCTCAAACTACAGCGACACCATGCAGCAGGCCATGTTCGTCATGTGGTTTTTCGTGGTCAGTCTCATGCTGCTCTCAGGGCTCTTCACCCCGACGCGCTCCATGCCACAGTGGGCATACCTGACCACCTATGTCAACCCCATGCACTACTTCATCGATGCCATCCGCACCGTCTTCGTCCGCGGCGGTACATTCCTGCACGTCGCCCACCAGGTGTTTGCCCTGCTTGCCATCGGGCTGTTTATGGCCGCCTGGGCCGTCCAGAGCTACAAGAAGAACAGCTGATCAGACAAAGCTGATGACGCCCTGCTGAGGCTCTTGCGCCGCAGCGTCCTTGCTCTCATTAAGATAGTCGCCGGTGGCCTGCGAATGGATGCTGTCGAGAATCTCGCGGGTACGCTTGTAGGTGGCTGTTGACTCAACTGCCGAGATGACATCGTCGTTGTCAAGGTCCTCGGGTCGGAAGAGGTAGATATGCGGACGGCGCTTGTAGCGGCGCACGCCGTCGCTGCCGCCATAGTAGCGTCCGCGACGCTCCTCGCGGGCAGCGGCCTTCTCCTGCTCCTCGGCAATGCGGTTGGCCTCCTCCTGTGAGTGCTTCTTCAAGCGGGCCTCCATGCCGTCGACGTTGGCAATGCCGAAGCCGGTGGCCAGGATGGTGACCTTCACCTTCTTACCCAACTCGGGGTCGATGGCCACGCCCCACTTGGTTTCAAAGTCGCTGCCGAACTTCTCCATGAAGTCGTGTACGTAGTTCATCTCCTCCATCATGAAGTTGTCCTTGCCGTCCTTCTCCTCGTTGAAGGCAATGGATAGCAGTATCTTCTTCGAGTTGAAGATGTCGTTGTCGTTGAGCAGCGGAGAGTTCAACGCGTCGTCGATGGCTTTCTGAACACGGTCCTCGCCTTCGCCGTAGCCGGTCGACATGATGGCCACGCCACCGTCCTGCAGCACCGTCTTGACATCGTTGAAGTCGAGGTTGATGATGCCGTGTACGGTGATAATCTCGGCAATTGACTTGGCGGCCACTGAGAGCGTGTCGTCAGCCTTGCCGAAGGCGGCCATGAGTGAGAGGTCGGGGTAGATTTCGCGTAGCCGCTCATTGTTGATGACGAGCAGGGCGTCCACGTGCTTGGCCATCTCCTCGACACCGTCAAGTGCCTGGTCTATCTTCTTGGCTCCCTCGAAGCGGAAGGGTATGGTGACGATACCCACAGTGAGGATGCCCATCTCCTTCGAGACGCGGGCAATGACGGGGGCAGAGCCAGTGCCGGTTCCTCCGCCCATGCCGGCAGTGATAAAGGCCATGCGCGTACCGTCGTTGAGCATATTCTTGATATCGTCGATGCTGTCCTCGGCGGCCTGGCGTGCGCGCTCGGGACGGTTGCCGGCGCCGAGGCCCTCGGCACCCAGCTGCAGGTGGACGGGCACAGGCGAGTCATTGAGTGCCTGTGCGTCGGTGTTACAAAGTACGAACGTGACGTCGTGAATACCTTCGCGGTACATGTGGTTGACGGCATTGCCGCCACCGCCGCCGACGCCGATGACCTTGATGATGCTGTGCTCCCTCTCCGGCTCGCCGAAGTCAAGGATGTCATTGATATTATTGTCTGCCATAGTTGGTGTATTTTTTATTATTCTTCGTCGCCGGTCATAATCTGCTTACCGAAGTTGACGATTCCCTTCTTCAATTTGTTCCACTTAGAATTCTCACGGCGCAGGCGTTCACGCTCCTTGGCCTCGGCCTCTTCCTTTTCGTGCTGGATGCGTTCTTCCTCTTCGCGCTTCAAGCGGGCTTCCTCCTCGGCTTTCTGTTTCTCGGCTTCGGTAAGGACAACGCCTGCGGGCACTTCGCCTGGCTTGCGGGCAGGTCGCAGGTCGCTCACTTCGACCGACGCAGCAGGTTTCGGCTGACCGAAGAGGTCGCCGTTGGAGTCAATAGGAACGCCGGCGCAGTTGATGTCGCCCTTAGCCAGCAGTCCGAGCACGGTGTTCATCATGCCGTTGCGCGACTTGATGTCGTCAGTGCCGCCAGTAATGGTGTGTACGGGGAACTTGGCGACGCGGATTTTGTCGATGTGCGTGTGGTTCTGGAAAGCTCGCTCAATGTTCTTCATGTTGGCGCCGCCGCCGGTCAGGACGATGCCACCTAGCAGCTTGTCGCAGTACTCCGACGGCACCTGGTACCAGGCGTTCTCGACAATCTCCTCGAGGCGTCCTTCCACAATCTCGATGAACCTGCGGCTCTCCACCTGGCGATCCTGGTCGATGGAGTACTTCAGGTTGTTGTCGATCTCGTTATTGTCGGTATAGGCTGAGGCGTATTTGAGCTTCATCTTCTCGGCATCGTTCTCCTCCATCTGCAATGTGGCAATATCCTTGCTGATGTTGGAACCGCCAAGGGGAATTACTGCCAGGTGGCGAAGGATGTTCTTCGAGTAGACAGAGACAGTGGTCGTGTCGGCCCCGATGTCGATGAGGGCGCAGCCTGAGCGGCGCTCAGCTTCGGTCAGCACAGCATCTGCCAATGCCAGAGGTGCGTTAAGCATCTCGGCAATGGCGATGCCGGCCACTTCGAAGCACTTATTGAAGTTTTTATAGAATGCCTTACGCTGCAGGATGTTGAGGTAGTTGCCCTCGAGGCGCGTACACTGTATGCCCACGGGATCCTGCTGGTATTGTGAGTCGACCTTGTATTCCTGGACGGCGGTGTCAAGGATTTCCTGGTCAGGATAGTTCATGTTGCGGTTAGTGTCGACCAACCCGTCGACCAAGGCATCGGTGACGATAGTTCCCGCAGGCAGATCCTTGGCGACGACGTTGCGCACGCCGCGTATTGACTGTCCTCCCACGCCAACGTAGACCTGCTTGATTTGTGTCTTCAACTGGGTTTCCAACTTCTTGACGATGCCCTGCAGGCACTGGGCGGTCTTGTCGATGTTGTAAACCACTCCCTTGCGGATGAATGCCGAAGAGTCTTCCTTGGCAACGGCCAGCACCGAGATGCTGCCGTCAAGGTTCTTCTGTCCCGCAATACCGGTCATCTTCGATGAGCCGAGTTCAATTGCTACTATAAATTCCTTTGCTGCCATCTTATTTATTTACTATTTACGGGATTTACTATTTACTAAGTCTTACGAGTTACGCTTCTTGCATATTATCTGGTTGTCGAACTCTACGCTGATACGCTCGTAACGGTCCCAGCCGGTGTGACTAAGCCCGTACTTATAGAACTTGCGCAGGCGCTCCAGTTTCTTAGGCACTTCGCTCGGTGCTCCGAGATAGACGATGTGGTCACCGACGCGTGGCACCAGTTCCAGCGAGCCGTCGCTGAGCACGTTAAGCTGTTCGGTCTGGTGCTGCCAGAAGATGTCGGCCTGTATCTGCATGGCCACTGGTGCCAGCCGTTTCTGGGCGTAGTTGCGGCTGAAGTTGCCCGTCGCCACCAGAAGGTTGCCGCCAAGTCGGCTGTGGGGAAGGATATCGCCGCGCTCGTCAACGTAATACTGCTCGCCGCTATTCGTCAGGACGTGGAGCACGGGCTGGCGCTGCGTCAGATTGATGCTGACGTGGCCGTTCTGTGTCTTGTAGCACTCCACGGCATCGACGTACGGGTTTTTCTGCAGCACTTCTTCCATCTGGCGCGTGCTGACAAACTGCATGGGCTGCGCCAGCGGGTACTTGCGCTCTTTCTCGAGCAGTCGCTTAACTTCGGCTGGTGTGAGCAAGCCATGCGTCTGCTCGTCGGCAATATGGATGTTCACCTCGGTACACACTGTTGCCTTGTCCTCGGGTCGGTTGAACACGGTAATGGCCAGCAGCAGGTAGACGGCGATGGCTATATCCAGCAGGATGACGATGGTTTTCTTCCAGTTGACGGTCATTTACTTCTTCTCTAATATCTTGGTTATCTGTGGTACTTGGTTGTCGAGGTCGCCGGCACCGAGCACGATAAGCACGTCGAACTCCCGGCTCTTGACGAAGTCGAGCACGTCGGTCTTCTGTATGAGCTGCTTCTCAACGCCCGGAGCGAGGTTGTCGTAGATGAGCTGCGACGTGACACCCTCGATGGGCTCTTCGCGGGCGGGGTATATCTCGGTCAGCACCACCTCGTCGAGCTGGCTCAGCGCCTCGGCAAACTCGCGGTAGAAGTCGCGGGTGCGTGTGTAGAGGTGGGGCTGGAAGATGGCCGTGATGTGGCGGTCGCGATAGAGTTCGCGTATACTGCGCGCACTTTGGTAGATTTCCTTCGGGTGGTGGGCATAGTCGCTGAGGAACACGAGCCGGTCGGTCTTTATCTTGAAATCGAAACGGCGGTCCACGCCCCCGTAGGTGCGTATGCCGTAGCGCAGCTCCTCGGCCGTGCAGCCGTTCAGCTGGGCCATGGCCATGGCGGCAATGCCGTTCTCTATATTGATAGGTATGGGCTGTCCGAGCACGATGTCCTTGACCGATTCTATGGGCGAGACGAAGTCGAAGGTGATGCCGCCGTTCTCGATGCGGATGTTCTCGGCATGGAAATCGCCCTCGTTGAGGGCGTAGTCAAAGCGTCGCACGCCTTTCTGAAGCTGCTCCTGCATCTCCAGACCGCGGTGGATGATGAGTGCGCCGCCAGGCTGTATAAGTGTTGTATAGTGGCGGAAGCTCTCGAGGTAGGCTTCCTTCGTGCCGTAGATGTCAAGGTGGTCAGGGTCCGTCGAGGTGATGACTGTCATCCAGGGGTTCAGCCAGTGGAAGGAGCGGTCGAACTCATCGGCCTCGATGACGACAAAGTCAGAGTCGCTGAGGATGTAGTTCGTGCCGTAGTTCTTAGAGATGCCGCCGAGGAAGGCGTTGCAGTCCATCGAGGCCTGGTGCATGATGTGGGCGCACATGGTGGAGGTTGTAGTCTTGCCGTGGGTGCCGGCCACGCAGAGGCCCTTCATCTGCTGGGTAATGGTGCCGAGCACCTGTGCGCGCTTCTGGATGTCGAAGCCGTGCTCGCGGAAGAACACCAGCTCCTGATGGTCAGCGGGAATGGCGGGCGTATAGATGACGAGACACGACTGCGGCAAGCGGCAGGCGTGGGGAATCTCGTCGACGTTCTCCTCGTAGTGGATGAGCATGCCCTCGCGCTCCAGCTGGCGGGTCAGGTCGCTGGGCGTCTTGTCGTAGCCGGCCACGACCAGGCCGCGCCTGATGAAGTAGCGGGCGATGGCACTCATGCCGATGCCGCCGGCACCGACGAAATAGACGGCTTTCATATCTTTGGTGTTCATAATGGGCTTAGTGAGCTTAATTGGATTATTGGGTGTCTTGGGCAAGTTTGAGGACTTCCTTTGCGATAATCTCGGCGGAACTGGGCAGGGCCAGCTTCAGCACATTCGTGCTGAGCGAACGGAGCTTAGCCTCGTCGCTGACGGTGTCGATAGCCAGCTTCAGGAGTGTAGCCGGTGCATCGGCATCCTTGACGTAGATGGCGGCATCGCGGTTGGCCAAGGCCAGCGCGTTCTTCGTCTGGTGATCCTCGGCCACGTTGGGGCTGGGTACGAGGATGACAGGCTTGCCGATGAGGCAGAACTCACTGATGCTACTGGCACCTGCACGACTGATGACGAGGTCGGCGGCACGATAGGCGGCCCCCATGTCGGTAATGAAGTCGGTGACCTTCAGGTTGGGAATCTTCGACTGTCGGCTTTCGAGTTTCGACTTGATGTCGGCATAGTAGTACCTGCCCGTCTGCCAGAGGAACTGCACGTCGCTCGCGGCAACGAGGTCGAGGTGCTGCATGACGCTCTCGTTGATGGTGCGGGCACCGAGCGAACCACCGACGAGCAGAATGGTCTTCTTCTCGGGATTGAAGCCTAAGCTGCGGACGGCATCCTCGCGCGAGAGGGTGGTCTCGAGCAGGGTCTGGCGCACAGGGTTGCCCGTCAGCATGATCTTGTCGGCGGGAAAGAAGCGCTCCATGCCTTCGTAGGCCACGCAAATCTTGCAGGCCTTTGCGGCCAGCTGCTTGTTGGCCAGGCCAGCATAGCTGTTCTGCTCCTGTATCAGCGTCGGGATGCCCAAGCTATTGGCAGCACCGAGAGCGGCACTGCTGGCATAGCCACCCACGCCGACGGCCACGTCAGGCCGGAACTCACGCAGGATTTTCTTGGCCTGCCATTTGCTCCTGAGATAGTCGAAGGCCACGCCGATGTTGGCTGGTTTCCACAGCGGGCGGAAGAATCCCCGGATGGGTAGTCCTTTTATTTCGTAGCCCGCAGCCGGCACGCGCTGCATCTCCATGCGGCCCTGTGCGCCGATAAACAGAATCTTTGCATCGGGGCGCAGGCGGCGCACTGCGTTGGCTATCGAGACGGCGGGGAAGATGTGGCCTCCGGTGCCGCCGCCGCTGACGATGACTCTTAACTCCTTATTCATATCTTTCACTACTTACTTTTTCAGTTTTCATCTTCGCCGACCGGCTGATGCTTAGGATGGCACCGATGTAGGCACAGTTGATGATGGTCGACGTGCCGCCTTTCGAGATGAGCGGCAACGGCTGTCCCGTGACTGGCGCCAGCCCAACGGCCACCATCATGTTGAACGTAGCCTGGATGACGAGCAGCAGTGCCAACCCCATGATGAGGAAGGCCGGGAAGTTGTTCTCGCACCGCGTGGCGATGCGGGCGGCACGATAGAGTAACACGATATACAGAAACACCACGAAGGCGGCTCCGAAGATACCCATCTCCTCGATAATGATGGCAAAGATGAAGTCAGAGAACGCCTGCGGCAGATAGTCGCGCTCGGTGGAGTTGCCGGGACCCTTGCCTATGATGCCCGACGAGGCGATGGCAATGTTGGCGTGGCCCACCTGGAAGTTCTCGTCAATCTTGTACTCCTCGGCAGGAACTTCCTCAGAGTTGAAATGCTTCAGGATGCGGTTGCGCCAGGTATAGAAACGATGGAACACGCCGCCGCCCTTGATGGCATCCTTGTCGACACTCTCCTCGCCTTCAGCACTGACGACCTCGGTCATGTGGTTCTCTTCGTTGCGTTTCTCCTCGATGCTGCCCAACGTCAGAACCAGCACTAAAAAGGCAGCGGCAGCCACGGCAATGACTCCTGCCAACTTGCTCATCTGCGACATCGGCACATGGCCTATGAACATCATCAGGAAGATGACGGCAAAGAGCAGGGCTGCCGTCGACAGATTCTCGATACCGATCAGGAACGTCGTGGGCACCAGGATGAGCAGGATGTACTTGAATGCCTTGCGGTCGGCACCCGTCTCGCGCTGCATAGCACTGAGAATCTGAGCCGTGACGAGCACCATCGTGCCCTTGGCAATCTCAGACGGCTGGAAGGTGAAGCCCATCACTGAGATGACGCGGTTGGCACCATTGATGCTCTCGCCGCCGATGAGCACCCACAACAGTGTGAGTGCCGTGATGACCAGCAGGAAAGGCGTCATCAGCTTGAAGTAGCGGCAGGGGACGTTGAGCGTCACCACGGCCACGACGACTCCGATGGCAATCATGATGGTATGGTAGAAGATGGGACCCATATAGTTCTGGCTCTTGTACGTCAAGTTGCTCGAAGCCGAGAACACTTCGATGATGCTGATCATGCAGAGGAAGAAGAACACCACAGATGACCTTGTCGCCTTTGAAGATATTGCCTATTTTCTTGTTCACCTTGAATTGACGATTAACAGTATTTATGACGGTTCAGAGGGAGCGGGCTATGGCCTTGAACTGCTCGCCGCGGTCCTCCATGTTCTTGAACAGGTCGAAGGAGGCGCAGCAGGGCGAGAGGAGCACCGTCTCGCCAGGCTTGGCCAGCTCGTAGCAGGCATCCATGCACTCGCGCATGGAGTGTGTGTCGCGCACGGGTATGCCCAGCGCGTCGAAGTTCTGGTGGAGCTTCGCGTTGTCGGCACCGAGATAGACCAGTGCCGAGCACTTCTCGCGGATAAGCGGCTTGATGGGCTCGTAGTCGTTGCCCTTGTCCTTGCCGCCTATGATGAGCACCACGCGGGTCTTCATCGACTCCAGCGCATACCAGCAGGCATCGACGTTGGTGGCCTTTGAGTCGTTGACGTAGTGTACGCCGCGCACGTCGCAGACCTTCTCTAAGCGGTGCTCCACACCGGGGAAGTCGCTAAGCGACTTGCGGATGGACTCCTTCTTGATGCCGGCGATGTTGGCGGCCAGTCCGGCGGCCAGAGAGTTATAAACATTGTGACGCCCCGAGAGGCTCAGTTCCTCCTGCTCCATATTGAAAGGCATCGGGTATTCCAGCTTGTACTGCCCCTCCTCGATGTAGCCTATAACGCCACGCTTCTTGACGTCGGAGAAAGGACACTGAACGGCCTTGATGTCGTACTTCTTCAGCTCTTTGGCAATGACGGGGTCGTCGGCCCAGTAGATGAAGGCATCCTGCGGCATCTGGTTCTGGATGATGCGCATCTTGGCATCCGTGTACTTCTGCATGGAGTTGTCGTAGCGGTCCAGATGGTCGGGCGTAATGTTCAGTAGGATGGCGATGTTGGCACGGAAGTCGTACATATTGTCAAGCTGGAACGACGACAGTTCGATGATGTAGTACTCGTGCGGCTCCTCGGCCACCTGCAGGGCCAGCGATCGGCCGATGTTGCCGGCCAGTCCGGCATCGTAGCCCGCCTGGCGGAAGATATGGTAGATGAGCGAGGTTGTCGTGGTCTTGCCGTTTGAGCCGGTGATGCAGATCATCTTCGACTGGGTGTAGCGGCCTGCGAATTCTATCTCGCTGATAATATGTATGCCCTGAGCGATGGCCTTGCTCACCATCGGAGCCGTGTCGGGTATGCCCGGCGACTTGATAATCTCGTCGGCCGACAGTATCTTCTCCTCGGTGTGCCGGCCTTCTTCCCACGCTATGCCGTGGTCGTCCAGCAGTTTCTTGTAACGGTCGGCAATCTTCGACATGTCGCTCACGAACACGTCGAAGCCCTGTTTCTTAGCCAGCACGGCAGCACCTGCGCCGCTCTCGCCGGCTCCTAATACAACTATTCTATCCATTGCTTCTTTATCTTATCTTCAGTGTTATAATGGTCAGTGCCGCCAGGATAATGGTGATAATCCAGAAGCGGAAGGTAATCTTCGACTCATGGAACTGGCGCTTGGGCCAGCCGCGGAGGATGTAGTGCGACGTCGGGTCGAGCTGCGAGTCCAGACGGCGGAAATTGTCGTGGATGGGCGTGGCGCGGAACACGCGGACACGCTTGCCCTTCTTCTTCATCAGCTTGAACCACTGCGTCTGGATGATGACGCTCAGGCTCTCAATGAAGAAGATGCCGCAGAGGATGGGCAGCAGCAGCTCCTTGTGGATGATGACGGCGCAGACACCGATGATGCCGCCGATGGTGAGCGACCCCGTGTCGCCCATGAATACCTGGGCAGGGTAGGCGTTATACCACAGAAAGCCGATCATGGCACCGACGAAGGCACAGAGGAACACCACCAGCTCCTCGGAGTGGGGAATATACATCAGGTCGAAGTAGGCGGCGTAGACGACGTGGCCCGACACGTAGGCCAGGATGAGCAGCGCCACGCCGATGATGGCCGAGTTGCCTGCGCACATACCGTCCATGCCGTCGTTCAGGTTGGCACCGTTAGAGACGGCTGTCACCACGAGGATGGTCATCAGCACGAAGAGCACCCAGCCGGCGGCCACCTTATGGTCGCCGAGGAAGCCCATCACCTTGGAGTAGTTTAGGTTGTGGTTCTTCACGAAGGGGATGGTGGTCTTCAGCGACTTCACCGCCTCCGTCTTATGCTTCACCACAACCTCCTGGTTCTGCTGCTGCACGCTGATATTCTCGCGCACGACGGCATCGGGGCTGAGCCAGAGCGTCAGGCCCACGATGAATCCTATGCTGATTTGCCCCACAATCTTATACTTGCCTTTCAGTCCTTCCTTCTTCTGGCGGAAAATCTTGATGTAGTCGTCGAGGAAGCCCAGGAAGCCCAGCCAGACGGTGGTCATCAGCATCAGGATGATGTAGATATTGCGGATGCGGGCAAAGAGCAGCACGGGAATGAGGATGGACACAATGATAATGATGCCACCCATAGTGGGCACGCCCTTCTTCTCGACGCCGAAGGGGTCGATGGCCGGGTCGCGCTCGGTCTCGTAAATCTTCTTGCGCCGCATATACTTGATAAAGTACTCGCCGAACCACGCCGAGATGAGCAGCGCCAGGATGAGCGTCAGCAGCGACCGGAACGAGATGTACGACCACAAGTGGCTGCCCGGTATGTTGTATTGCTCTAAGAATCTGAACAGATAGTATAGCATCGTTGTTTCGTTGTTTTGTTATTTCGATGTTTCGATGTTTCGATATTTCGATATTTCGATATTTCGATATTTCGATATTTCGAGTGAAGTTCAGAAGCACTCGCGGACAACCTCGTGGTCGTCGAAGTGGTGCTTCACGCCCTTGATTTCCTGATAGTCCTCGTGACCCTTGCCGGCAATGAGGATGACGTCGCCACGCTCGGCCATCATGCAGGCCGTGCGGATGGCCTCGCGGCGGTCGGCAATGCTCACCACCTTCTTCATCTGCTTCGCGTCGAGTCCGGCGAGCATATCGTTGATGATGTCCTGCGGCTCCTCGAAGCGGGGGTTGTCGCTGGTAATGATGACGCGGTCGCTCTGGCGCACGGCCTCCTGGGCCATGAGCGGACGCTTGCCCTTGTCGCGGTTGCCGCCGGCACCGCAGACGGTGATGACCCGACCCTGGCCGTCGAGCACCTCATGGATGGCCTTCAGCACGTTCTCAAGGGCATCTGGCGTGTGGGCGTAGTCGACCACGGCCGTGAAGCCCTGGGGCGAGCGGATGGGGTCGAGTCGGCCGTTGACGCTCTTCAGCGTGCTCATCGTGACGAGGATATCCTCGGGCTGCTTGCCCAGCATCACGGCGGCACCGTAGACGCAGAGCAGGTTCGAGACGTTGAAGCGTCCGATGAACTGTACGCCCACCTCGCGGCCGTCGATCTCGAGGTACATACCCTCGAAGTGGCACTCAATGATGCGGGCACGGAAGTCGGCCATCTGGCGGATGCTGTAGGTCTTCACCTGCGCCTTCGTGTTCTGCACCATGAACAGGCCGTTCTTGTCGTCGGCATTGGTAATGGCAAACGCGCCCTTCGGCAGTTGGTCGAAGAACATTTTCTTGGCGTCGCGGTAGTTCTCGACAGTCTTGTGGTAGTCCAGATGGTCGCGGGTCAGGTTGGTAAAGAGTCCGCCGGCGAATTTCAGTCCGCCGATACGCTTTTGGGCGATGGCGTGGCTTGAGCACTCCATGAACACGTACTCGCAGCCCTGCTGGGCCATACGCCCCAACAGCTCGTTCAGCTCGATGGCATCGGGCGTGGTATGGGTGGCGGCGACGGCCTCGCCGTCGATGTAGTTGCACACCGTCGAGAGCAGTCCGCACTTGTGTCCCATCTGGCGGAACATATTATATAATAAGGTGGCGATGGTCGTCTTGCCGTTGGTGCCCGTCACGCCTACCAGCTTGAGCCGTGACGTCGGGTCGCCGTGGAAGACCGTGGCCACCGGCCCTACGGCGTCCTCCGTCGACTCCACCTGTATGTAGGTGACGCCGTCGGCCGTCGTCTCGGGCATGTCTTCGCACAAAATGGCCGATGCTCCCAGTTCGACTGCTCGCGCAATAAACTGGTGACCATCGACCTGTGTTCCTTTCATGGCTACGAACAGATAGCCAGGCTTAACCTGCCGTGAGTCAATCTTTACTCCGGCGATGTTTGTGTCGGCGTTGCCAACGATGGCCAGCGGCCTGACATTCTTCAGAATTTCTCTCAAATTCATCATTGTAAGTATCTATTTATTATATTTCCAGACGTAGTTCACACACAGCCCCCGGGGTCACGGTCTTACCAGCCGCTATGCTTTGCGACTTCACCTTGCCACGGCCGACGAGAGCCACCTTCATGCCACGGCTCTCCAGCTCGTAGACGGCATCGCGGGCACCCATTCCCGTCACGTCGGGAACAATCCCCTTGTTCACCTTCGCCGTCTTCGGGGCTTCACCCTTCAGTCCCAGACGATTCAGCACGTATGAGGCCGCACCCTCGTCGCCGCCCTTCACGCCGGGCGTGAAGTTCGACGTGGAGTCGCGGGCGTCGTCAATCAGCCGCTTCACGTTCTGCGCCATCACGCCCTCGGCGATGTGGCGGAACACCACGCCGCTCATGCCGCCGCCGGAGGCGGGCAGTCCGCGCTTGCGCAGACAGACGATGCACGAATAGCGCGGCTCGTCGGCGGGGAAGAAGCCAGCGAAGCTGAGCCAGTAGCGCGTCACGCCCGAGTGGTAGCCGCCGTGCTCGTCGGCTATCTGGGCGGTGCCCGTCTTGCCTGCCACCTTGAACGAGCGCGACAGCGGGGCAGCCTTGCGTCCCAGGCCCTGGCTGACGACGTGCTCCAGGATGGTCTGCATCATGGTGATGGTCTCCGGCTTGGCGATGCGCTCCTTCAGCACCACGGGCGGGTATTCCCTGATGGTCTCGCCGTCCTTCACCAGTCGCTTGACGAACCTGGGCTGCATCATCCGCCCGTCGTTGGCGATGGCGTTGTAGAAGGCCAGCGTGTTGATGGGTGCTATCTGCGTCTCATAGCCTATCGACATCCAGGGCAGCGTCGTCTTGCTCCAGTACTTAGAGCGGTCGGTAGTCTTGGTGTCGGGCATACGTATGACGGGCGGACGGTAGCCCTCGATGGGCAGTTTCAGGTCTTCATGAATGCCCACGCGGTAGAGTCCCTCGACGTACTTCTCGGGATGGCCGCCGTAGAACCGGTCGATGACGTGGCTCGTGCCGACGTTCGAGCTGACTTCCAGCGTGCGTGCCACGTTGATGTCCTGATAGCCGCCGCGGCGCCAGTTGTGGTCCTTCATCAAGCGTCCGTGCATCTCGACCACGCCGCTGCCCGTATGTATGATGTAACTCGTGTCGTTGGGAATCACGCCGTCGTCGAGTGCGACGAGCAGCGAGGCCACCTTGAACACCGAGCCCGGCTCGCAGCGGTAGCTGATGGCCGAATTGATAGCCTCGGCATACTGTCCGTCGGGCATTCGCATCATGTTGACGATGGCCTTCACGTCGCCCGTCTCCACCTCCATGACGATGGCCACGCCGAGGTCGGCATTCACCTCGGGCAGCTTCATCTCGTCGATGAGTGCGCGCTCGGCCAGGTCCTGCATGTTCACGTCGATGGTGGTCACGATGTCGGCTCCGTCGACGGGGGGCTGCTCGGTGATATTCATAAACCTGTTGAGCACCTTCTGGCGGTGTACCAGTCCGTTCTTGCCGCGCAGCGTCGAGTCGAACGACAGCTCCAGGCCGCAGCGGGCGGAGTCGATTTCACCGTACATGATGCCTATCGTGCGCTTGGCTAAGGTATTGAAGGGGTGGTTGCGGGCGTTGAACTCGTCCCAGTGGAATCCGCCCTTACCTACCGAGAGGTTAAAGATGGGCAACTTCTTGAGCAGGGCGAACGTGTTGTAGTCGATGCGTTGTTTCCATACCGGCCAGTGGCGGGCCCCGACGGTGCCGTCGCGGTTCACCTTGTTACGCCCCTCTTGCAGGCTGGCCTTGAACTCGCTGACCGACTGCTGGGGGAAGATGTCGTTCAGGCCCACGCAGAGGCTGTCGATCTTCTCGTCCCAAAGCTGGTTGACCCTGTTGATGGAGGCAGTGTCCCAGGGGACGTTCTTCTGACGGCCGGGCTGGAAGTCCACGAACACCTTGTACTCAGGAATGGAGCTGGCCATGAGCTGTCCGTCGCAGCTCAGTATGTTTCCCCGGTTGGGCTTCACGGGAATGGAGTCGAGCTTCAGCTGCTGCTGGACAGCCATCCAGTAGTCTTTCTCGACCGTCATAATGTAGAGGGCCTTGCCGATGATGGCAACTCCGATAACCGTCAACGCCAGCACAATGGCGAAGTATCGCGGCATGACCTTATTACTGTTGAATTTACTCATCTCCGTTTCCGCTTAAGAATCCTCGTTCGGGTATATTTATTATATAAGGTGGCTGCGGACTGGCGTGCAGCAGCGAGTCGTGGTTCTCCCTGAGCACCCGCAGCACCTGGCTCTCTCGGCAGCGCTCGGTCAGCGTGCTCGAGCTCGACAGGGCTTTATACTTGGCATCCTTCAGCTCGCGCTCCATCTTGTCGATCTTGATGATGTCCTGCTGGCACTGATAGCGGAAGGCCACGTAGACCACCGTGAAGAACGCGATGAGCACCAGCGACCAGATGTTGCGACGCACCAGGCCGGCCGACAGGATGTCGCCTCCAAGAATCTTGCGTAGCGTCAGCGTTCCCACCGGCACGGTGTCGCTTTCGCTCACGCTCTTCTTGAATTCCTTCAGCTTCTCCAGTGCGTTTTGCTTTTTCGCCTTCAGCTCTTCCTGGATGTCAGTTTGCTCTTCTGCCATGAATCTATATTCGTTCTGCAATTCTCAACTTGGCGCTGCGGCTGCGGGGGTTGCGCTGCTGCTCGTCGGCGGACGGTACGATGACCTTGTTGTTCACCGCGCGGAACGGCGACGCCATCCGTCCGAAGAAGTCCTGCTCGACCCGCCCTTCGGCATTGCCGGCCTTCATGTAGTTCTTCACGATGCGGTCCTCGAGAGAGTGGTAGGTGATGACCGACAGACGGCCGCCCTTCCTCAGCACCTCGGTGGCTCCGGCCAGCATCTCCTTCAGAGCCTCCAGCTCGTGGTTCACCTCTATCCGGAGTGCCTGGAACAGCTGTGCCGTCTCCTTCTTCTCGCGCTCCGGCCTGAGCAGCCCCCCCACCGTCTTGAGCAGCTCGCCGGTGGTGGCTATGCGCTGCTGCGCCCGCGCCTTGACGATAAGCGCCGCCAGTCGCCGTGCCTGCTTCAGCTCTCCGTAGAGATAGAAGACGTCGGCCAGCTGCTGTTCGTCGTAGCTGTTGACGACGTCGGCGGCCGTCGTTCCGGCACGCTTGTTCATCCGCATGTCGAGGGGCGCATCAAAACGGAAGGAGAAGCCGCGCGTCACGTCATCGAAATGGTGACTCGAAACGCCCAGGTCGGCTGACAGGCCGTCGATCTCGCTGACACCGTAGTAGCGCATCCACTGCTTGAGATACCTGAAGTTGCTCCTGACGAAGGTGAACCGCTCGTCGTCGACGATGTTCTGCTCGGCGTCGGCATCCTGGTCGAAGCCGTAGAGATGTCCGTTCGGGCCCAGTCGCCGCAGGATCTCCCGGCTGTGGCCTCCGCCGCCGAAGGTGACGTCTACATAGATGCCCTCAGGTTGGATAGCCAACCCGTCAATGCTTTCTGTCCGAAGCACTGGTACATGATATGTCTCCGCCGTGACAGTCATCCGTTCAGTATATCTCTGCAGGAGATGTCTCCTGCCCCATAATGCTTTCAAGCGCCTTGCCAAATTCTTCACTACTCATCTTCGTTGCCTCTGCCTTATCATTGGCCCAAATCTCGATGGTGTCGTCCATGCCTATGAACTTCACGTCCTGCTGGATGCCGGCCATCTGGAGATAACGCTTGGGAATCAGGAACCGGCCGTTGCCGTCGAGCGTCACCAGTTCTACTTCAGAGACAAACTGGCGGAAGATTTGCTGATGCTGGGCGTTATACCTGTTCAGCTTCCGCCGGAGCGTGTCCTGCTGCTCGTTCCATACGCTCTCGGGATAGAGCACAAGGCAGGGCTGGAAGATGTCTTTCCGCAGTATCAGCGTTTCGCTGCCCGATGCCTGTAGCACCTTGCGGAAAACGGCTGGCAGAAAGGCTCTTCCCTTTACATCCGTCTTGGCTTCTATGTTACCTAAAAAGCGCATAAGTATTTAATGTGAAGAATTCAGCCACAAAGTTACACATTTTCCCCCACATTCCACCACTTCACTCCACTTTTTTCAAAATTTAACATCTTTTTATTGATTTAGAGCGGTTTTGTCTCAAAGAGCACGACAATCTCAACCGAATCTTGCACTTTTTCGGAAAAAATGTGTCATTTTTCAAAGAAATATGTTACTTTTGCAGCACGATTGACAGCAATTACGAAAAAAATGGTTACAGTAAACGAGAAAACAGTCGACATTGATAACATTCTGAAGTCAAAGATGGGGAGCAAGGCCCGCTTCTTGCCCCGCCCGCTCGTCACGTGGCTCAAGCGCACCGTCCATCAAGACCAGGTGAACGCCTATCTGTGGGAGAGCCGCCACCTCGTGGGCACCGAGTGGCTGGAAGAATGTGTCAGATACCTGGATGCCACGCTCGACATCGTCGGCGCGGAAAACCTGCCCGACAAGAACGACGGGCGGCACTACACCTTCGTCTCGAACCACCCCCTGGGCGGTGAGGACGGCGTGGCCCTCGGCGCCATCATCGGCCGCCACTACGACGGGCGCTTCCGCTACCTCGTCAACGACCTGCTGATGAACCTGCCCGGACTGGCGCCGCTCTGCATACCCATCAACAAGACGGGCAAGCAGGGTCGCGACTTCCCGAAGATGGTGGAGGCCGGCTTCCAGAGCGACAACCACATACTGATGTTCCCCGCCGGCCTGTGCTCACGCCGGAAGAACGGCATGATACGCGACATCGACTGGAAGAAGACGTTCGTTGCCAAGAGCGTAGAATACAAGCGCGACGTCGTGCCCATCCACTTCAGCGGCCGGAACTCCAACTTCTTCTACCGGCTGGCAAACTTCTCGGACAGGTTCCTGCCTTTCAACCTTGCCATGCTGTTCTTAGTCGACGAAATGTACAAGAACGTACACAAGACCTTCCGCGTCACCATAGGCAAGCCCATACCCTGGCAGACCTTCGACCACAGCCGCAAGCCCGCCGAGTGGGCGCAATGGGTCAAGGAGCGCGTCTACGAACTCGGCGAAGGCCAGGCGTCCGGAAAAGAACAAGAATAACAACCCCGGAACATCTCTTGCAAAAACAGGAAACCCCATGGAACAACCCATCATCGCCCCCATCCCCACGGATGTGCTCCGCAGCGAGCTGACCCCCGACCGCCAGCTCCGCATGACCAACAAGAGCAACAACGAAATCTACGTCATCACCGCCCATAACGCACCTAACGTGATGCGCGAGATAGGCCGACTGCGCGAAATCGCCTTTCGCGAGGCCGGAGGCGGGACGGGCAAGGACTGCGACATCGACGAGTTCGACACCTGCGAGAACTGCTACAAGCAGCTCATCGTCTGGAACCCCGAGCAGCAGGAGATTATCGGCGGCTACCGCTACCTCATCGGCACCGACTGGGAGCTCGACGCCAACGGGCAGCCCATCCTGGCCACCAGCCATATGTTCCACTTCAGCGAGAAATTCCTCAACGACTATATGCCCTACACCATCGAGCTGGGGCGCTCGTTCGTCAGCCTGCCCTACCAGAGCTCGCGCATGGGAGCCAAGAGCCTCTTCGCGCTCGACAATCTCTGGGACGGCCTGGGCGCGCTCACCGTCATCAAGCCCAACGTGAAATACTTCTTCGGCAAGATGACCATGTACCCCTCCTACATACGCAAGGGGCGCGACATGATCCTCTACTTCCTCAAGAAGCATTTCGACGACAAGGAGAGGCTGATCCTGCCGATGAAACCGCTGAAAATCGAGGCTGACCCCGCCGAGCTCGAACAGCTCTTCTCAGGCAAGGACTTCAACGAGGACTACCGCATCCTGAACCGCGAAATCCGAAGGTCAGGCTACAACATTCCGCCGCTGGTAAACGCCTACATGACCCTCTCGCCAACGATGAAGCTCTTCGGCACCGCCATCAACTACGGCTTTGGCGACGTCGAGGAGACGGGCATCCTCATCGCCGTGGAGGAAATCTTCGAGCAGAAGCGCGTGCGCCACATCGACTCCTACATCCGCCAGCACCCCGAAGCGCTAAAGATTACCAGCGGAGCCAACAAGGTTATCTACAAGGACCGATAGCCCTGCGCCGACGTCCGCGCAGGCACGGCACAGGCCGGCAGCCCGAAGGCCACGGCCGAAAATCCATCGAAAGCAAACATAAGTAACAGCAAGACACTGCCCCTGCCCCTCCCCTCCTTTCCTTGCAAAGAAGGGGAGGGGCAGGAGTGTAGTCAGTACTTGAAGGATGAGCCGCCGAGGAACTCGCGGAGCAGCGAGGTGGGCGGAATCTGAGTCTCGGGAATGGGCCTGATGTAGCGCAGGAACTTCAGCAGGCGGTAGGCCTCGGCGTATTCAGGTACGTTCTCGGGCACCTGCTCCAGCAGCGGCTCGGCCTGGCGCTTGATGACGGCCAGCTCGAAGAGCATGGCGGTGTTGAACATGGCGTCGGCATTCTCCTGGTAGGGGAAGATCCAGCGGTTCTCGCCGGCCCTTACCGACGGCCAGCGGCGGATGGTCTCGACGGCCGATACGCCGCGGTACTTGAAGTCGCGGACGATGCGGCGCAGCAGGCGGTTGTCGGTCGTGGGTATGTAGTTGTGGTGGTCGAGCAGCAGGGTGGTCAGCGCCGAGGCGTAGATGCGGAACACCTGCTCCTGCGGCACCTGGGCCATCAGCTCGGGGTTCAGGGCGTGGATGCCCTCCACGATGAGCACCTCGTCGTCGTGCAGGCGCAGTCGGCGGCCGCTCATCTCGCTCTTGCCTGTCTGGAAGTTGTAGCGCGGCAGCTCCACCTCCTCGCCCCTGAAGAGCGCGTTCATCTGCTCGTTGAGCAGCGGCAGGTTCAGGGCGTGCAGGTGCTCGAAGTCGTAGTCGCCCTTCTCGTCGCGCGGCGTCTTGTCGCGGTCGAGGAAGTAGTCGTCGAGCGATATGGGGACGGGCTTGATGCCATTGACGGCCAGCTGGACGCTGAGGCGCTTGCACGTCGTCGTCTTGCCGCTCGACGACGGTCCGGCAATGAGCACCACCTTGGTGGCGAGGCGGGGGCTGATGCCCGACGACCCACGGCGGCGGCCCGCAATCTCGTCGGCAATCTGCGCAATCTTCTTCTCCTGCAGGGCTTCGCTGATCTGGATGAGCTGCGAGGTGTAGCCCTTGTCGACGACCTCGTTCAGGTCGCCGATGGTGCGCAGCCCGAGTATGTCCTGCCAGCGGTGGTGCTCCTTGAAGATGCCGAACATCTTGTCCTGGTGGGTCATCTCGCCCAGCTCGTCGGGGTGGTCGGCCGAGGGCAGGCGCAGCAGCAGGCCGTCGAAGTACTTCTCGAGTCCGAAGAGGTAGAGCTGGCTGGTGTTCGTCAGCAGCGCGCCGTAGTAATAGTCCTTGTAGCCGTCGATTTCGTAGTAGGTGGTATAGAGGCGCCCGATGCTCTTGAGGAGTTTCACCTTCGAGATGGCCTGATGCTCGCCGAAGATGCGGATGGCCTCGTCGGTGGTGGTCTCATGGCGGTGTATGGGCAGAGCGGCGTCGATGATTTCCTGCATCCGGCGGCGGATGCGCCCGGCATCGTCGAGCGTCACGGGGTGGTCGAGGCTCAGGTCGACGTAGTAGCCGTTCGACACGGGTATGTCGATCGACACCTTCGCCCCGTCGTAGAGGTCGTGGACGGCCTTGCAGAGCACGAAGAACAGCGAGCGGGTGTAGGCGCGCAGCCCGCTGGTCGACGTCAGGTCGAGGAAGTCAACCTCGCGCGGGTTATACACACGGCAGTGCATACCTTCGACCTTGTTGTTGACATGTGCCAGCACGGGCGTGCGCTTCATCTCGAGGCCCGTCAGGGTGTAGATTTCCTCCAGTGTGGCGCCCATCGGCACGCTTACAGTCTGCCCATTGTTGCGGCAGTAGATTCTTACTTGTTCGTCCATTGTATTGACAGTTTTTGGTTTTCTTCTTATTGGATGGTGCAAATTTAGGCAATTTTTCTGAGATTAACGTCTTTCGGGGCAAAAACTTTTGCTTTTCATTCCCACCCCTCGGTTTCAATCACCTTGATGCGCCGGTCTGTCAGTTACTGACCCCACCTGTTTTGCCGGCACAACTTACAAAACCCGCCGCCTTTTCGGCAAAACCCGCCGCCTTTTCCCAAAAACCCGCCGCCTTTTCCATTCAGCCCATCAACCTCCAACCTCCAACCTTCAACCTTAAACCTTCAACCTCCAACCTCCAACCCCAGGTGTCGGTTCAGGTGTCGGTTCCCCCTCCGAAGGCAGTCTTCGAGGGCTGTTTTTCCCGATGGAACCGCACTTTTTTGCATATATAGTTGTCATTCGCAGGTTTTATCCTACACTTCCTACACTTCCTACACCTAAAAAAAGTCGGGCAGGTGTAGGGAGTGTCGGAAGTGTAGGATGTTTACTGCCATTCATAATCAGTAGGGCTAAGAATCAGTGTGCCGCAAACCGATTACATCATATTTTTTTGCAAACATGGTGGTTATTCCGAAAAAAAGTTGTAACTTTGTCGCCGAAAAGTATTAAAACCAAATTTTTATGTCCATCGGGATATTATTCAAGCTGCTCGGCTCGCTTGCACTTCTCATGTTTGGTATGAAGGGCATGAGCGAGGCTCTGCAGAAAATGGCCGGACCGCAGCTGCGCCACGTCCTCGGGGCCATGACCACCAACCGCTTTACGGGAATGCTGACGGGTATGCTGGTGACGGCATCCGTCCAGTCGTCAACAGCCACGACGGTGATGACCGTCTCGTTCGTCAATGCCGGCCTGCTCACGCTGGCCCAGGCCATCTCGGTCATCATGGGTGCCAACATCGGTACGACGCTGACGGCTTGGATCATGTCGGCCGGTATGTCGTTCGACATCAGCATCGTGTCCTACATCGGCTTCTTCCTGGGCATCATCCTGATCTACATGAAGAAGCAACGCTACATCGGCGACTTCCTCTTCGGGCTCGGACTGCTGCTGCTGGGACTGACGACCCTGCGGCTGACGGGCAACGAGATGGACCTGGGGCACAATGAGGCCGTGTTAAGCTTCTTTGCCTCGTTCGACCCCGACTCGTTCCTCACGACGATCATCTTCCTCATCTTAGGCGGCATACTGACGTTCTGCGTGCAGTCGTCGGCAGCCGTCATGGCTATCACCATGATCCTCTGCTCAAGCGGCGCACTGCCCATCTATCAGGGCATCGCCCTGGTGATGGGCGAGAACATCGGCACGACCGTCACGTCGAACCTCGCCGCCCTGTCGGCCAACACGCAGGCCCGCCGCGCCGCCCTCGCCCATATGTTCTTCAACGTCTTCGGCGTCATCTGGATTCTCTTCGTCTTCCGGCCCTTCATCGACATGGTGTGCGGCTGGGTGGGCTACGACGTGGACATCGTGAAGGAAGCCGTCAGCCCGAAAGAATTCCTCGCCAACGCCTCGAAGCTGACCTTCGTGCTGGCCGCATTCCACACGGCGTTCAACGTAGCCAACACGTCGATCCTCATCTGGTTCATTCCGCAGATTGAGCGATTCGTCTGCTGGGTCATCAAGCCGAAGAAGGTGGACGAGGAAGAGGACTTCCGCCTGCACTTCATTACGGCTGGCTTCATGAAGACGCCGGAGCTCTCCGTGCTCGAGGCTCAGAAGGAGATCCGCTCCTTCTCCGAGCGTATGCAGCGTATGTTCGGCATGGTCACCGAGCTGCTCACGCTGTCGAGCAGCGAGAGCGCCAAGAAGAAGGGAGGCAACGAGCCCGACTTCAACAAGCTCTACTCGCGCATCGAGAAGTATGAGAGCATCAGCGACAACATGGAGCTGGAGATTGCCAAATATCTCGACACCGTCAGCGACGCCCACCTCTCGGACGACACGAAGGCGAAGATCCGCGCCATGCTGCGCGAAATCTCAGAACTGGAGTCCATCGGCGACGCCTGCTACAACATGGCACGCACCATCTCGCGCAAGTACAACGGCAAGCAGGACCACTTCACCGAGAGCCAGTATGAGCACATCCACCAGATGATGGGGCTCACCGACCAGTCGCTGTCCGAGATGAACCGACTGATGGGCGGCCGCAAGGAGAGCTACGACGTGAACCGCACCTTCAACATCGAGAACGAGATCAACAACTACCGCAACCAGCTGAAGGCGCAGAACATTGCCGACATCAACAACCACGAGTACACCTACGCCGTGGGTACCATCTACATGGACCTCATCAACGAGTGCGAGAAGCTGGGCGACTACGTGGTCAACGTCGTCGAGGCCCGCATGGGTATCAGATAATCAGGCGAATCAGCCATCTCGCTAAATACTTAAAGGTCAGGCTTCCACAGCACGGTCTTGCCGCTAAAAAGTGAAGCCTGAACGTCAATCAGCCGCTGGTTGGAAGAGCCGCGGAACAGCAGCGACTCGTCGCGCAGCGACTGGACGTAGGGGCCGTCGACGAGCACGTCGAGCTCGGCAAGCAGTTCGCGCTGGTCGTCCTGGATGAGACTCTCGAACGTGAAGCCCGTATAGCACCAAATGTCTTTCTGCGTGTAAGCATGGATGGCGCGCGCCAGTTCGGCGAAGCCGGCAGCCTGGTACATCGGGTCGCCCCCGCTGAAGGTGACGCCCCGCGTAAAGGGGTCGCTCACGATGGTTTGCATCAGCTGCTCGACAGTCACGTCACGCCCGCCGCAGAAATCCCACGACTGCGGGTTGTGACAGCCGGGACAGGCATGGCGGCAGCCCGCACAGTAAATGGAGGTCCGAAATCCCGGACCGTCCACCATCGTGTCCTCTACAATATCTATTACCCGTATCATCCCATCACCTGTCACCCGTCACCTGTCACCAAACAAATCCTGCACACCGTGGTCGATGTGGGTGACGCGGTCGTGGAGCTCGGCCAGCTTGCCGGAGTTCCACCGGTCAGTGGTGCCGACGAGGTAGCCAGTGATGCGCTGGAGCTTGTCGATGTTCCTGCTGCCGCACTTGGGGCATACCTCCAGGTGGTCGGAGGCGTTCTCGAAGCCGCAGTCCATGCAGCGGTTGCGGTTGTGGTTGACGGAGCCGTAGCCCATGTCGAGGCGGTCCATCATGTCGACGACCGACATGATGACCTGCGGGTTATGGGTGGCGTCGCCGTCAATCTCGACGTAGAAGATGTGGCCGCCGCGCGTCAGGTTGTGATAAGGAGCCTCGACCTCTGCCTTGTGGCGTGCCGAGCACTTGTAGTAGACGGGCACGTGGTTAGAGTTCGTGTAGTAGTCGCGGTCGGTAATGCCGGGGATGGAGCCGAACTGCTTGCGGTCGCGCTTGGTAAAGCGGCCGGCAAGACCCTCGGCGGGCGTGGCCAGGACGGAATAGTTATGGTGATAGCGCTCGCAGAAGTCGTTGACGCGGTCGCGCATATAGGTGACAATCTTCAGGCCGAGCTCCTGCGCCTCCTCGCTCTCGCCGTGATGCTTGCCGACAAGGGCGACGAGACACTCGGCCAGCCCGATGAAGCCGATGCCGAGGGTGCCCTGGTTGATGACCGACTCGACGGTGTCGGTGGGACCCAGCTTGTCGGCACCCACCCAGAGGCTCTTCATCAGCAGGGGGAACTGCTTGGCGAAGGCCGTCTTCTGGAACTGGAATCGCTCGTCGAGCTGCTTGGCCGCCACCTCGAGCATATTGTCGAGCTTGGCAAAGAACTGGTCGATGCGCTGCTGACGGTCCTCGATACCCATACACTCGATGGCGAGCTTCACGATGTTGATGGTCGAGAACGAGAGGTTGCCGCGGCCGACGGAGGTCTTCGGGCCGAAGCGGTTCTCGAAGACGCGCGTGCGGCAGCCCATCGTGGCCACCTCGTGCAGGTAGCGCTTCGGGTCGTCGGCACGCCAGTCGGCATCCTGGTTGAACGAGGCGTCGAGGTTCAGGAAATTGGGGAAGAACCGCCGGGCCGTCACCTTGCAGGCCAGCTGGTAGAGGTCGAAGTTGCGGTCCTCGGGCAGGTAGTTCACGCCGCGCTTCTTCTTCCAGATCTGGATGGGGAAGATGGCCGTCTCGCCGCCGCCGACGCCCTCGTAGGTGGAGAGCAGGATCTCGCGCATGACGCAGCGCCCCTCGGCACTCGTGTCAGTTCCGTAGTTGATGGACGAGAAGACCACCTGGTTGCCGCCGCGCGAGTGGATGGTGTTCATGTTATGGATAAATGCCTCCATGGCCTGGTGAACGCGCCCCACCACCTTGTTGATGGCGTGCTGCTGGGCACGCTCGCGGCCGGTCAGCCCGTCGAGCGGCTTCTTGATGTAGTCGATCAACGGCTCGTCGTAGAGGTCGCTGAAGTCCTCGCCGCAGAGTTCCTCCATCGCCTTCAGCTCCTCGATATAGCTCAGCCTGACGTAGGGGGCCATGTAGAAGTCGAAGGCGGGAATAGCCTGACCGCCGTGCATCTCGTTCTGGGCGCACTCCATCGAGATGCAGGCCAGGACCGAGGCGGTCTCTATGCGCTTGGCCGGACGGCTGGCTCCATGTCCTGCTATGAAGCCACAGGTCAGTATGTTGTCTAACGGATGCTGGACGCAGGTCAGCGACTTCGTGGGGTAGTAGTCCTTGTCGTGGATATGCAGGTAGTTGTGCTCCACGGCGTCGCGGCTCTTCTCGCTGAGCAGGTAGTCGTCGACGAAGGGCTTGGTGGTCTCCGAGGCAAACTTCATCATCATGCCGGCGGGCGTGTCGGCGTTCATGTTGGCGTTCTCGCGGGTGACGTCGTTGTTCTTGATGTTGACGATGTCGAGGAATATCTCGCGCGTCTTCGCCTTGCGGGCGATGGAGCGCTGGTTGCGGTAGGCGATGTACTTCTGGGCCACGTCCTTGCGGCTCGACTTCATCAGCTCGATCTCCACCACGTCCTGGATCTCCTCCACCGTCATCCGGTCCTCGCCGCGCTGGGCGATGCGGTCGGTAATCTGGTAGAGCAGCCGCTCGTCCTCGCCCTTGTCGGTGTGGAGCATGGCCTTGCGGATGGCCGCCATGATTTTCTGCTCGTTGAAGCCCACAATGCGCCCGTCGCGCTTAACTACTGTCTGTATCATTGTTTTGCCGTTGTTTTTATTTAGGTTTTGGGAATTGAGATTGCAAAGATACAACTTTTCCTTGTAAGTTGTATGTTTCGGAAAACCTTTCTCACGTTAATAAATGTCAAACCTCTGGCATTCAGTAAGATACAAAATAAAAACGAAAACTTTGACAAAAGTTTCCGTCTGAAAGTTTTCTTTTTTGGTCAACCGTTGCAGTAAGTCAGCGAGCGCATCTTGCAGAAAGTCAGCCACATATTACGCTGTCTATTTCGCAGAATAGGCCAGGGCGTAGGCGCGCATCTGCTTGACCATCGCCAGCAGACCGTTGGAGCGCGTGGGCGAAAGATGCTCGCGCAGGCCGATCCGGCTGATAAAGTAGAGGTCGGCATCGAGAATCGCCTGCGGCGTGTGGCCGGAGAGCACGCGGATGAGCAGGCTGACGATACCCTTGACGATGAGGGCGTCGCTCTCGGCCGAGAAGCGGATGACGCCAGCGGCCTCGTCATAGTCGGCCTGCAGCCACACGCGGCTCTGACAGCCGTCGATGAGGTTCTGCTCGGTCTTGTACTTCTCGTCAAGGGGTTCCTGCTCGCTGCCTAAGTCGATGAGCAGCTGGTAGCGGTCCATCCAGTCGTCCAGACCGTCGAACTCTTCGATTATCTCGTCCTGTATCTCGTTGATTGTTTCCATTGCCGTTGTGTTTGGGTTGCAAAGTTACGAAGATTTCCCCGAAGCGCCAAACGTTTCGTTGTTTTTCTGCCACGCTTATCTGCCGTCATCCGCCGTCTTCCGCCTTGTCGCGGCGCCCTAGTTATAAGTGATGTCACGAAAGATGATCCTGCTGCTCTACCAGCTTGAAGAGCTTGTCAGAGGGGCGCACCTTGCCCGTGACGGCAATAGAGACGCGCGTGCCCTGCAGGGCCTCCTCGACGGCACCGTCGTCGTCGTGTATCTCCTGTGGCGTGACGTACATCACGCCCGTCGTCGGACCGGTAATGAGCAGCTTGTCGCCCACCTTGAATGTGTTGGCCTCGACGGCAAACTCCGCCACGCCGAGCTTCGAGTAGTATTTCGTGCCCTTGCCGATGTAGACCTTACGCTCGGTGGCGCAGGAGCCGTACTCCTTGTTCCACTCACCCATGAGTTGCCCCTGATAGTAGCCGTCCCAGAAACCACGGTTGAAGACGGTGGCGAGACGGCGGTCCCACTCGTCCTTGCGCTCCGTGGTGAAGGTGCCGTCGAGAACGGCCTGGATGGCCTCCTTATAGCACTTTACCACCGTATAGACATACTCGGGCCCGCGCGCGCGACCTTCTATCTTGAACACGCGGACGCCGGCCTGCATCATCTTGTCGATGAAGCGCACGGTCTTCAGGTCTTTGGGCGACATGATGTACTTGTTGTCTATCTCTAACTGGTAGCCCGTCTCGTTGTCGGTCGCGGTGTAGCTGCGGCGGCACACCTGGATGCACTCCCCGCGGTTGGCCGAGCGGTTGGCGGCATCAAGGCTCATGTAGCACTTGCCCGAGATGGCCATGCACAGCGCACCGTGACAGAACATCTCGATACGTATCTGCCCGCCACCCGGACCGCAGACGTGCTCTTCGCAAACCTGCCGGTAGATGTCGGCCACCTGCTCCAGGCGCAGCTCCCGAGCCAGGACGACGACGTCGGCAAACTGGGCATAGAACCGCAGGGCCTCGATGTTCGAGATGTTCAGCTGGGTCGACAGGTGAACCTCCTGCCCTACCCGACGGCAGTACTGCATGACGGCCACGTCGCTGGCGATGACTGCCGAGATGCCCGCCTCCTTGGCGGCATCGATGATCTCGCGCATCAGCGGCAGGTCTTCGCCGTAAATGATGGTGTTCACAGTCAGATAGCTCTTCATGCCGTGCTCACGGCAGGTCTGGGCAATCTCGCGCAGGTCGTCGATGGTGAATGTCGAGGCCGAGTGGGCCCGCATGTTCAGCTTCTCAATGCCGAAGTAGACGGAGTCGGCTCCGGCCTGGATGGCGGCCGCCAGCGAGTCGCGGGAGCCGACGGGCGCCATGATTTCATAATCCTCAATCATTTCCCTGAACTCCTTATTTCCCTGTATCCCTCAACAAAAGCGCCCGGTCTTCGGCGGCCTCCATCTGTTCGCGCTCGCCGGGACCTTTGTCGTTCTGGCCGCAGAGGTGGAGGATGCCGTGGATGATGACACGGTGCAGCTCCTCGTCGTAGTCCTTCCTGAACTTCTCGGCATTCGAGCGCACGGTATCTAACGAGATGACGATGTCGCCGTTCAGCTGGTCGCCCTCGCAGTAGTCGAAGGTGATGATGTCGGTGTAATAGTCGTGGCCTAAATATTCGCGGTTGACGGAGAGGATGTGCTCGTCGTCACAGAACAAGAGTACCCCACCTCGCCTACCGTCTTATTATAGGTGGCTGCCACGCGGCGAATCCACGCCGTCGTCTCGCGGCGGCGAATGGCCGGCATACGGACGTTCTCGGTGCTATAGCTTATCATTGGATTTTTGATGCTTTGGAAGAAATTCACTCACGTCGACACCGAAGTGCGAGAGCTCGCGCAGGGCACTGCTCGAGACGCTGGCCAGCTCGGGCTCGGTGTAGAGCAGGATGGTCTCGATGCCGCCCAGGCGACGGTTGAAGTCGGCCTGCCACTGTTCGTATTCGAAGTCACTGACCGAGCGCACGCCCTTGACAATGAACTGCGCCCCCTCCTGACGGGCAAAGTCCATGGCCAGGCCATAGAAGGGCTTCACCTCTATGGACGGTTCGTTCTGATAGAGTCCGCTGATGGCCTTGATGCGCTCCTCGACAGCACTCATGCCCGGTTTGTGGACGTTGTCGCCGACAACGCCTATCACCAGCCGGTCGAAAAGCGGCAAAGCACGGCGCACGATGGAATCATGGCCGATAGTAAATGGGTCAAAAGTGCCCACAAACAATCCTTTTCTCATATTTGCGGGCAAAGATACGAAAAATTAAGGGCAGAGCAAAGGGTTTTGCCTATTTTTTGCTCTTCCCCCCCTTAAAATACTCTTCCGATAAGTCTTTAAAGAAATCATAGTCCAAGATAGTTCCTATTTTCAGGAGCAATCCTGTGCTGATATCCTTCCGGCTGAAGATGTTATAGACGTTGGTTCGTTCACAGTCGATTTCCCTGGCCAGCCAGGTAACAGGTTTGTGCCTCTGTTCGAGTACTTCTTTGATTTTTTTTCCGACGTGCATAGCTCGCTTTATTTAATTTTATTAAGTCAATTATTTTTGCTTGGTAATTGTGGCACAAAGATACTACAATTTCACATTATTTCACCATAAATTATGTGAAAAAGAATTAAAACTGCCAAAAGTGTTGAATGTTATTCGAATAAATTGGGCTCCATGATGTTACCCGTGTACGGATTGCGCCCAAAATGGCGATAAGCCAGCTCCGTCACCATGCGTCCGCGAGGTGTCCGTTTGATGAATCCTTCCATGATGAGGAAGGGTTCGTAGACCTCCTCAACCGTTCCGCTGTCCTCGCCGATGGCGGTGGCGATAGTGGTCAGTCCGACGGGACCGCCTCGGAATTTGTCGATGATGGTCAGCAGGATCTTGTTGTCTATCTCGTCGAGGCCGTACTGGTCGATGTTCAGAGCCGTCAGTGCCACCTGCGTAATCTTCGTGTCGATGCGCCCGTTGCCCTTCACCTGAGCAAAGTCGCGGACGCGGCGCAACAGGGCGTTGGCGATACGGGGTGTGCCGCGCGAGCGGCCGGCAATCTCGAGGGCGGCATCCTCGGTGATGGGCACACCTAATATATTACTGCTGCGCTCAATTATCTTCTGCAGCGTCTCGGGCTGGTAGTACTCCAGGTGCATGTTGATACCGAAGCGCGCACGGAGCGGAGCCGTCAGCAGGCCGCTGCGCGTGGTGGCTCCTACCAGCGTAAAGGGATTAAGGTCAATCTGGATGGAGCGGGCCGACGGGCCTTTGTCTATCATGATGTCGATGCGGTAGTCCTCCATAGCCGAGTAGAGGTACTCCTCGACGACGGGCGACAGACGGTGAATCTCGTCGATGAACAGCACGTCGTTCTTCTCAAGCGAGGTGAGGATGCCGGCCAGGTCGCCGGGCTTGTCGAGCACGGGGCCGCTGGTAATCTTGAATCCCACGCCCAGCTCGTTGGCAATGATGTTCGACAGCGTGGTCTTACCCAGTCCCGGAGGGCCGTGCAGCAGGGTGTGGTCGAGGGGCTCGCCACGGTACTTCGCGGCCTCGACAAAGACTTCCAGATTCTCCACAATCTTCTTCTGGCCGCTGAAGTCCTTGAAACTCAGCGGTCGCAACGCGTTCTCGAAGTCCTTCTCAACCTTGGAGTAACGCTCCTCGCGTATGTCGAAATCCTCGTCCATCGTCACTTTCTATAGAATAGTAGCACCGAAAATGAGGCCGTGGTCTGTCCTGCCCCACTGCAACCGCAGATGATATAGGGATTTTTCATCATATTCGGTTGCAAAGTTAACGCTTTATTTTGAGATAACAAAAAAAATAACTATCTTTGTGGCCTGTTAACAAAACTGAAGAACAAAATGAGGATAAGACTATTGACTTTTGCCTTACTCTGTGCACTGGCAGGGTACGCCCAACAACGACAGGAAATAACGCTGACCGACGACTGGCAGTTCTCACGCGACAAGCAGTCGTGGCAGACAGTGACCGTGCCCCACGACTGGGCCATCAGCGGGCCCTTCGACAAGAAGTGGGACCTGCAGCGCGTTGCCATCGTGCAGAATGGCGAGAAGGAAGCCACCGAGAAGAGCGGCCGCTCCGGCGCGCTGCCCTGGATAGGCGAGGGCTACTACAAGCGGACGATTGCAATTCCATCAGACTTTTCCGGCCATGCCGAGCTGGTGTTCGACGGTGCCATGGCCGAGCCGACAGTCAGCGTCAACGGACAGAGAGCTGGCTACTGGGCTTACGGCTACAATACTTTCCGCATTGACATTACACCTTATATAAATAAAGGTGAGAATCTGTTAGAGGTAAGCCTGAAGAACCTGGAGGAGAGCAGCCGCTGGTATCCCGGTGCCGGCATCTACCGCCCTGTCATGCTGGTGCTGACCGACAAGCGGCACATTGACGACTGGAGCCTCACCGTGCGTACGATGGGCATCGACGCCAGGAGAGACGTGGCCACAGTGGAGGTGGGTGTCCGCGTGGAAAACGTGGAGCCGGATATGCAGATGGTCATCGGCCTGCAAGATTCCGATGGCGACGGCGTGACGCAATCAGTCGTTCCCTCTGGCGACGGACACGTCAGCAAGACGCTGAACGTTCCGCACCCCAAGCTCTGGTCGCCGGAGTCGCCTTCTCTCTACACGCTTACAGTCAAGCTTATGAAGGACGGAAAGGACATTGACACCAAGTCCATCAAGACCGGCATCCGCACCGTCCGCGTATCAAAGGAGAAAGGTTTCCAGCTGAACGGCCAGACGCGCAAGCTGCGCGGCGTCTGCCTGCACCACGACCTCGGCCCGCTCGGCGCTGCCGTCAGCAAGGCTGCGCTCATCCGTCAGGTCAAGATCCTGAAGGATATGGGCTGCGACGCCATACGCACGGCCCACAACATGCCGAGCCAATGGCAGATGGACGTCTGCGACTCGCTGGGCATGATGGTCATGGCTGAGTCGTTCGATATGTGGCACCACGCGAAGTGCAAGAACGGCTACGCCCGCTTCTTCGACGAGTGGGCCGACAAGGACATCACCAACCTCGTCCGCGCCAACCGCAACCACCCCGCTATCGTCATGTGGTCCATCGGCAACGAGATTCCCGAGCAGGGCAGCGAGATGGGGCGCCAGCTCAGCATCCATCTGCAAGGACTCATCCACTCGCTCGACCCTACGCGCCCCGTCACGCAGGGCATGGACAACGCCGACGGCTCCCTGAACTGCGGCATGGCTCAGGCGATGGACGTTCCGGGCTTCAACTATCGCATAAACAAGTATCAGAAGAACGTTGAACAGCTGCCGCAGGGATTTCTCTTAGGTTCAGAGACGGCCTCGACCGTCAGCAGTCGCGGCGTGTATAAGTTCCCCGTCAAGGTGACCAACAACTCGCAGTATGCCTCATGGTCATCCTCCTACGACCCCAACGCCATCAAGACGGTCGACGGCCAGTGCTCGAGCTACGACGTGGAATACTGCGCGTGGTCGAACCTGCCCGACGACGACTGGGTGTGGCAGGACGACAAGCCGTGGGTCATCGGCGAGTTCGTGTGGACGGGCTTCGACTACCTCGGCGAGCCGACGCCCTTCGACGAGTACTGGCCCAGCCGCAGCAGCTACTTCGGCATCTGCGACCTCGCCGGACTACCCAAGGACCGCTACTACCTGTACCGCTCGAAGTGGCAGAAGGACGACCACACCATCCACCTGCTGCCCCACTGGACGTGGCCCGACCGCAAGGGAGAGGTGACGCCCGTCTACTGCTACACCGACTACCCCGAGGCCGAGCTGTTCGTGAACGGCAAGAGCCAGGGCCGCATCCGTAAGAACCCCGCCGAGCGGCTCGACCGCTACCGTCTCCGCTGGAACGATGTCAAGTACCAGCCCGGCGAACTGAAGGTCGTCGTCTACGATGCCGACGGTAACGCCGCTGGCCAACAGACCGTCCGCACGGCCGGCAAGCCTGCCCGCCTCGACCTCTCCGTCTGGACCCAGTCCTCCCAGAACGCCCATCCAGCCCAGTCCCCCCACCTCACCGCCAACGCCGCCGACCTCGCCTTCATCACCGTCTCCCTCACCGACAAAGCCGGCACGCTCATTCCCGATGCCGACGACCAGCTGACCTTCACCGTCAAGGGTGCCGGGCGCTTCCGTGCCGTCTGCAACGGCGATGCCACCAGCCTCGAACCGTTCACCGAGCCTACGATGCGCCTCTTCAGCGGCCAGCTCGTCGTCGTCGTCGAGGCCGCCAACAAGCCCGGCAACCTGACGCTGACCGTCAGCGACGCTCAACGCAAGCTGTCAAAGACCATCATCATACCTGTCTTATGAGCTATGCAGACTCTCTCCTTGTCGCCTGCCGGCCAGCTACGCAAGGTCTGCTGAAGGAGTAGAAAAAGGCAAAAAACGATTACGGCTGTTTCAGCATTTCCCGGCAATCCTCCAGAATACGCATCAGTTCGTCCTTCGTCTCTGCCCGGAGCATGGCGATGCGAGTCTGGCGGAAGTTGGGAATACCCTTGAAGACGGGCGTGGCAGCCAGGTGGCGGCGGCTGTGGAGGATGCCCCGTTTCTCGGCCGAAGCCTCACTTTCCCCGGCTTTCCTGTTCAGGCTTATCCGCTCAATGTTGATGCGCAGCTGCTCCTCGAGGATGTCGATCTTCTCGTCGACGGTCAGCTGTTCGCGGCTGAATACCCAGGGCGCGCCGAACGTGGCACGGCCAATCATCACCGCGTCCACGCCGTAGCGGTCGAAGGCCGCCTCGGCCTCGTCGAGCGACGTAATGTCGCCGTTGCCGATGATGGGGATGTGTATCCTCGGATTGCGCTTCACCTCGCCGATGAGGGTCCAGTCGGCCTGCCCTGTGTACATCTGCGAGCGTGTGCGGCCGTGGATGGTCAGTGCCTTGATGCCGCAGTCCTGCAGCTGTTCGGCCAGCGTGGTGATGATGAGCTGCTCGTGGTTCCAGCCCAGGCGCGTCTTCACCGTCACGGGCAGTCTGACCGCCTCCACCACCCGCTGCGTAATCTCCAGCAGCTTCGGGATGTTCTGCAGCATACCCGCCCCGGCTCCCTTCCCGGCCACCTTCTTCACCGGACAGCCGAAGTTCAGGTCGATGAGGTCAGGGCCGGCCTGCTCTACAATTCTCGCCGCCTCGACCATCGCCTCCGCATCGCGCCCGTAGATCTGAATGCCCACAGGCCGCTCCTCGTCGCTGATGGTCAGCTTGCGGATGGTCGTCTTCACGTCGCGCACCAGTGCCTCCGCCGACACGAACTCGGTGTAGACCATCGCCGCCCCGAACCGCTTGCACAGCATACGGAACCCCAGGTCGGTCACGTCCTCCATGGGAGCCAGAAACAGTGGCCGCTCGCCAAACTCTATATTTCCTATCTTCACTATTAACTATTAACCATTCACTATAAACTATTCACCATCCTCCCTTCACCTCTCACCACACCAGATGATACGTGCCGCCGGCCAGCGGCTTCACGACGCCCTTCATCTCCAGCTCAAACAGCAGAGCCGTGAGCTGCCCGATGGGAAGGTTCGCTTTCACCGAGAGCACGTTCTGCTGCAGGTCGTTCGTCTGCCGGAGTACGCCGACCACCAACTGCTCCTCTGCCGAGAGGTCGGGGAAGAGATCGCGCTCCACCGCTGCCGCCTTCCGGGCGGCGGTCGGCCACCCCACCGTCGCCACGAAGTCGTCGGCCGAGGTGATGAGTGCCGCCTTGTTGTCGCGAATCAGGTTGTTGCAGCCCTCGCTGTACTGCGCTCCCACCGGTCCGGGGAAGGCCAGCACGTCGCGCCCGTACTCCTGGGCAATGCGTGCCGTGATGAGCGCGCCGCCCTTGTAGGCCGACTCCACGACGATGGTAGCGTCCGAGATGCCTGCGACGATGCGGTTGCGCTGCCGGAAGTTGTTAGCCAGCGGCTCCGTCTGCGACATATACTCCGTCAGGAGGCCGCCGTGGGCTACCATCTCCACCGCCGTCTGGCGGTGGCGCGCCGGGTAAATCTGGTCCAGTCCGTGGGCCAGCACGCCCACCGTCGCGTAGCCATTGGCCAGTGCCTCGCGGTGGGCGCAGACGTCGATGCCGTAGGCCAGTCCGCTGACGATGAGCACGTCCGGGCACAGCTCTCTCAGTCGGCCCATGAACCTCTTGATGAGGTCCTGGCCGTAGACCGTGCAGTGGCGTGTCCCCACGATGTCGACGACGCGCTGCTGGTTCAGGTCGGCATTACCTTTATAATATAAGAGCACGGGGGCGTCGTCGCACTCCCGCAGCCGGGCCGGGTAGTCGGCGTCGTTCAGCGTCAGCACGCGGATGCCGTGCCGCTCGGCGAAGGCCATCTCTGCCGCCGCCCTTTTCAGCGCGTCGTCCCAGTTACGCATACTCTCCACGAGCCGCGGCGAACAGTCGCTGACCACGTCGCCAATATCCTGCCGGTGCTCATACACCGCCCGGCCGCCGCCCAGCTCCCTGTAGAGCCTCAGCGCCGTCTGCGCGTTGAACCCCGTCATGCGCGTCAGCGCAACCGAATAGAACAATTCCTCACCATCCACAATCCACAATCCACTAAAAAACAAACTTGCTAAACGCCCGGTCGTAGTCCTCGCTCTGCCCCAACCGTCCGTTGACCAGGCACACCAGGTCAACCTTGGCACGGAAGCAGAGCTGCTCGTCGCTGGCGCGGAAGATGTCGTGGTGAAACACATACTTGATGCCCTCCTTCGTCAGCCCCATCCGCGACACGAACTCATCGTCGGGCCTGAGCGGCACCTTGAACTGCATCGTCATCCGCGCCACCACTGCGTCGACGCCCTTGCGGTGCATCTCGGCGAAGCTCAGTCCGCACGCCTTCAGGAACAAGTGGCGCGTATGCTCGCAGTAGTGCAGGTAGTTGGCATTGTTCACAATGCCCTCGATGTCGCACTCATAGTCGCGCACCGCCATCCTCGTCTCGAAACAGTAATTCATAGCTCTTTCACTAATTTGCCGCCAAAGTTACAAAGAAATTCCGAATCTGCCAAGCATTCCCCTCTTTATTTTCGGTCTCCTGACCCGCCCGGGCCATCCCGCATACATCGGCCGCCCACTCCCCCCTGACGGCGAAAACGGAGAGCATAGCGGCAGGTGCTTTTCCGTTTTCCCCAAAAAGTGTGGGTCCACTTTTGTCGCCTAGCCTGACGTCGAAGGTGGGCATGTTGAGGATGGGGTCGTAGCCGAAGCTGCCACTGAGCGACTTCAGTAAGGCGACGAACTGCTGGCGGCGTCATCGGGTGGCGGCGGGACGTTTCAGGTACTCGTAGCCGAAGCGGCAGCGCAGGCAGTCGCGGCGGTCGCAGTATTCGCGCTTCAGCTGGATGAGGGCCTGCGAGTCGCCGGCCGACTGTACGGGCAGTCCGCACTCCTGCCAGAGACGGATGATGTGGTTCTGCTCGGGGCGCAGCTGTTCGAGCAAGTCGAAGGCGCGGTCGCAGAGTTCCTCCTTCTGGCGGTGGCGCCCGACGGCGAAGAGCACGGGGACGGCGGTGTTGATGATGAGCAGGTTGACGGAGCCTGCGCTGAGCCGCTTCGCGTTCTTCGTGCTCTGCGAGCCGAAGGTGTAGTGGGTCTCCCAGTAGGGCGTGACGTGTGTCGCGAAGAGCGCCCGCAGCTCGTCGACGGTCTTGCAGTCAATGAGCTGGCTCAGTCCGGCCCGGCCCTCGTAGTAGAGGTTGGCCAGCTGTGACAGGCGTATGTGCGGGAAGTTCTGCGGCCGCAGCCGGAGAAAGTTCCACTGCCGGGCATCCATCGGCTGCATCGAGAACTTATGGGCCAGATAGAGGTACTCGTTGCGCAGGCGGGCCAGGTAGCCGTCGCTGAGTGCGTCCTGGCGGCAGTGGGCGGGGACGGTGTCGGGGTCGAGCAGGCCGGCCTGGCCGAGGAAGATGGCCTCCACCTGGAAGAGGTCGTCGCGGTGGTGGGCGACGGCGTTCATGGGCACACTGAGCGCCCACTGCTCGAAGGCGTCGCTGTTGATGCCGAAGCCGTAGTTGCGGGCCAGGGTGACGAAGTAGGCGTCCTCCCACGAGCCGCCGCACAGCCCGGCACGCCGGCTGATATCGTCGGTCTTGCGCTCTAAGCGCTCGGTCTGCAGGGCTGCCATCCAGGCGTGGACGGTGAGCTTCGGCAGGTCGGGAATGATCTTGTAGCAGGGCGGGTACTGGTCGGTGCGGAGCAGCTCCTCGTAGTTCTCGCTCACGTGCCGGGGGACGGCGAGCTGCAGCTGCGGGATGTAGTGTCCGTCGGCAGTGCGTACGTCAGTGTCGGCCGTCTCGCAGACGTGCAGCACGACGTTGTCGTAGCGCGGGTCGCGGTCGTGGCCGTGCTGATACCAGTCGGAGGCGCGGTCGTGAATCTCGACGTTGCCCACCCAGAGCGTGCCGCCGATGCGCACCTTGGCGTTGAAGAAGTCGGGCCCGGCATTGCGGTTGTGCAGTCCCGGGTCGATGATTTCCACCTCGCGCCCGTCGGTGGTCGTCAGCTCTTTCAGCGGCAGCATCCTGTGCTTCCAAGTGTAGTGCAGGAGTATCTCCATAGGCAGGAATCCCTCGTTTTTGAAGGCAAAGTTACGAAAAAAAGATAATTCTGCAAGGTTTTTCGGAAATTATGTGTAATTTTGCAACCAAATAACTGCAAGAACCGTCGAACGAGAAAACAGAATGAAGCAAAAAGAGCATACTTTCCAAGTGATTCTATCGGCCGAACACCGTCAGCGTGGGCGGCGTGGAGCGCGAGTTGACGTTCGACTTGCCGGGTCGGCGCATCGACGTGTCGGCCGGGCGCAAGAGCATATATATATTATAAAAAGGTAATAAAGTAAAGAAAGCATTATGAAGATAGCATTGATAGGCTACGGCAAGATGGGCAAGATGATAGAGCAGATTGCCCTGGAACGAGGCCACGAGATTGTGAGCATCATCGACATTGACAACCAGGAGGACTTCGACAGTCCAGAGTTCCAATCGGCCGACGTGGCCATTGAGTTTACCGCTCCGCAGGCGGCCTACGGCAACTACCTGAAGGCATGGCAGAAGGGGGTGAAGGTGGTCTCGGGCAGCACGGGCTGGATGAAGGAGCACGGCGACGACGTGCGCCGGGCCTGCTCCGAGGACGGCAAGACGCTGTTCTGGGCCTCGAATTTCTCTATCGGCGTGGCCATCTTCTCGGCCGTGAACCGCTACCTGGCCAAGATTATGAACCAGTTCCCGCAGTACGACGTGGAGATGGAGGAGACGCACCACGTGCATAAGCTCGACCACCCCAGCGGCACGGCCATCACGCTGGCCGAGGAGATTGTGGCCGGCATCGACCGCAAGGAGGCATGGGCCGAGGACACCACCGACCCGAAGCTGCTGCGCGTGGACCACATCCGCCGGGGCGAGGTGCCGGGCATCCACACCATCCGCTACGACTCCGATGCCGACCTCATCACCATCAGCCACGACGCCCACTCGCGCAAGGGCTTTGCCTTAGGGGCCGTCCTGGCGGCTGAGTACACCAAGGACCACGATGGCCTGCTGACCATCTCGGATATGTTTAATTTCTAAGCCATGAAAAAGAAGAAAGAAAAGCCCGACTCCCGGAAGCAGTGGGCGAAGTTCATCGTCGTGCTGGCGCTCTACTTGCTGTTCCTCTACTGGGTGAAGTCGTGGTGGGGACTGCTGGTCGTGCCGTTCATCTACGACGCATACATTTCGAAGAAGATCAAGTGGCAGTGGTGGAAGGAGTCGGAAGGCCCCGTCCGCTGGATCATGTCGTGGGTCGACGCCTTGGTATTTGCGCTCGTGGCCGTCTACTTCATCAACCTGTTCTTCTTCCAGAACTACGTGATTCCATCCAGTTCGCTGGAGAAGTCGCTGCTGACGGGCGACTACCTCTTCGTGTCGAAGGCGAGCTACGGCCCGCGCATACCCGAGACGCCGCTGACCATGCCACTGACGCAGCACACGCTGCCCGTCTTCGAGTGCAAGTCGTACATCGACTGGCCCCACTGGGACTACCGCCGCGTGAAGGGCTTCGGCAATGTCGAACTGAACGACATCGTCGTCTTCAACTACCCCGCCGGCGACACCATCTGCAACAACCAGCCTTACCAGACGGAGTACTACCACCTGTGCTATATGCTGGGCTACCAGGCCCTGCCAAACCTTCCCGACCCTGACTCGCTCAGCGCCGAGGAGCGGCTGAAGTTCTTCCAGACCGTCTATAACACCGGACGGCAGGTCATCCTCGACCACTTCGGCGACTTCGGCGGCGTCAGCACTCGCCCCACCGACCGCCGCGAGAACTACGTGAAGCGCTGCGTCGGACTGCCAGGCCAGACGCTGCAGATCAAGAACCGCATCGTCTACCTCGACGGACAGCCCAACAAGGAACCCGACAACGTGCAGTACACCTACTACGTGAAGCTGAAGCAGGGACTGCCCGACGAGCTGATGCAGGAGCTGGGCATCTCGATGGAGGACCTCATGCAGCTCAACCAGCAGGGCTACATGCCGCTGACGAAGCACGCCGTCGACGTGCTCGGCGCACGCAAGGACCTGGTGGAGAGCATCGCGCTGAACACCGAGGCCGAGGTGCGCGACATCTACCCGCAGAACGGCAACCTGCACTGGACGCGCGACAACTACGGCCCCATCTGGATTCCGAAGAAGGGCGAGACGCTGAAGCTGACGCTCGACAACCTGCCCGTCTACGAGCGACCCATCCGTGCCTACGAGGGCAACCAGTTGGAGGTGAAGGACGGAAAGATATACATCAACGGCAAAGAATCTAATGAATATACATTCAAGATGGACTACTACTGGATGCAGGGCGACAACCGCCACAACTCCGCCGACTCGCGCTACTGGGGCTTCGTGCCTGAAGACCACATCGTCGGCAAGCCCATCTTCATCTGGTGGTCAAGCGACCCTGACCGCCGTGGCATGAACGGCATCCGCTGGAGCCGTCTGTTCCGCTTCGTCGACAACATCAAGTAGGTCGTTCCGTCTGTCGCTATATTATAGCGACAAACCTGACATGCGCAGTACGCTGAAGTTCCTCTTGGCGCTGGCGGTGGCGTTCGTCGTGATGATGGCGTTCCGCGCGCTGGTCTTTACCATCTACACCGTGCCCGGCTCACAGTTGGAGCCGGCATTCAAGGCAGGCGACAGGGTGATGGTGAACCGTTGGTCGTATGGCCTGCGCACGGGGGGGCAGGGGCTCTTCTCCTACGGGCGGCTGTGCTGGCAGGCCGTCGGCAAAGGCGACTATGTGGCCGTTGACGACAGTATCGGCAATGTATCCATTGGCCGGTGTACGGGTCTGCCCGGCGATACCGTCAAGTGGCAGGAGCGTACTTTCATCGTACCGGGAAAAGCCAGTTGCGCCAAGCACGACTACTATATGACCGACCGCTTCGGGCTGGTCCGCGAGGAGCAGATCATCGGGCGCGTGTTCCTTATTGTATATAACCGCGCACCCGGCAGCCCCTTTTGGAATGGCTACGACTCAGAACGGCTGTTGCTGCCACGATAAGATGAACGCGCTGCTCTCAACGACCTACTTCGGACCCGTGCAGTGGTACCAGAAGCTATACCGCTCCGACGCGGTATGGATAGAGCGTCACGAGACATTCCAGAAGCAGACCTACCGCAACCGCTGCATCATCGCCACCACACAGGGAACGCAGGCGCTGACCGTGCCCGTGGAACGGGGCAACTCTCAACTTATCAAGGACATCCGCATCAGCGACCACGGCAACTGGCGCCACCTGCACTGGAACGCCCTGCGCTCGGCATACGGCGACTCGCCCTTCTTCATGTATTATGAAGACGACCTGCGCCCGTTCTTCGAGCAGCGCTGGGACTTTCTGCTGGACTTCAACGAGGCTATCCGTGAAAAGATATGCGAGCTGATTGACATCCAGCCTCATGTAAATCTTACTGACCATTTTGCAGTTGAAGTAGCAGGCGACTTCCGTTCTGCCATCAACCCCAAGCATCCAGCGCCCGACCCTGACTTCGCCCCGCGCCGATACTATCAGGTCTACGAGGCGAAGCACGGCTTTCAGCCGAACCTCAGCATCGTAGACCTGCTGTTCAATATGGGGCCGGAGGCCATCTTCTACCTCTGACTACCAGCGATCCTTCGTCAGTATGTCGTCAGCCCAACGGTGGTCCTTCGGGAAGGGCTGTCCGCCCCATGCCTTGACCTGTGTCCACGGCTCGGCCTTGTCCGTCCAGAACGGATGGTCGGCAGGCAGTCCGAGCGGCATAAAGGCGAGGCTGGTCATATAGAGCGAACCGTTGTTGGTGTACCAGTCGGCGGTCTCAGGCTGACTTCCGCAGAAGCCGATGGTCAGGTAGCCAGCGTCGTTATAGTTTTGCTGCTGGTCGAACATCCTGTGCATCACAGCCGTGAGAGCAGCACGCACCTGACCGTTCGACAGGTCCTTCGGCAGCTTCTGGTACCAGGCCATCAGTGCCAGGGGCTGCATGGCGGCCAAGCGGTAGGGCGTGCTCCGGCCTATGACGGGGAAGGTGCCCTCGGGCGAGATGAAGCGTTCCAGGATAATCGAGAACTTCTGGGCCCGCTTCAGAGCGCGGTCGTAGTACTTCTTGTATTCCAATCGGGTGTTAGCCTTAGCGTCGATCATGTTCTGCAGCGTCTCTAAGTACATGGCGTGGAACACGTAGCTCGAATAGTAGTCGAACGCAAAGACCGGGCCGTCGGCATACCAGCCGTCGCCCACGTACCACTCCTCCACCTTGCGGATGGTCATCATCACGCGGAAGTCGTCGTACTCCCTCAGCCCAGATGCCTTGGCAATGAAACTCTCGATGACCGACGAGAACAGGAACCAGTTGGTATAGGGCGGCTCAATAGAGCGCAGCTTCTTGAACTCTGTGATATAGCGGTCCTTCGTCGTCTGGTCGAGGGGTACCCACAGTGCATCATAGGCGCGGATAAACGACTCGGCGATATAGGCGGCATCCACCAAGTTTTGGCCAGAGGCTCCCCACACCAAGTAGTCGGGTGACTGTGGGTCTACGCTATTCTTGTAAGAAGCTAACGCCCATTCGCGCAACTGTTTTCGTTGCTGACCTTCGGCGGTGTCATCATCAGGCAGAGAGAGCCACGGGGCTATGCCCGCCATCAGGCGCCCGAAGGTCTCCATATACACCACTTTGCGGTTGCGGTTGTCGAACGAAGGCGAGAACTCCGTCTTCATGTTCTTCTGCAGTTCACCTTTCGCCATGTTTTCCAATACGGGCTGTGCCATCTTGTAAGTCAGTTCGCACCAATACTCGCGGTCGGTCTGCACCGCTTTCTTCACCTTCTTGGCCTCAACGGGGGTCAGCGCTATCAGCGCCATCAGTAGAATAATTGATTTCTTCATAGGAATCTGTCTTAGTTATTAGCTGTTTAGAATGCAAAAGTAAACAAAAAAGCCGAAAGTGCAAAACTTTCGGCTTGAATTTTAATCAACACGCCTGACATCTGCTTGAGATGCTCGTCGACCACGAAGGTGACGCTCGTCTGGGCCCTCAATGCCGCGCAGGGCTTTGACAAACACATCCTGATAGACCTCTTCGGCATCCTCGCGGCGCGTCACGATGCGCTGCACCATGCGAAACACCGCCGGACCATACTCCGTAAGCAATTGTCGGCAGGCGGCAGGCTTACACACAAGACGGGAAAACATTGCAATGATTGCGATTTTTTTAATAAATATCGCTTCCTTGCTGACAAAAGCGATGACAGCAAGGAAGCGCTTCAGATATCTTTGAAGGTAATATTAAAGACCTTGCAGATATCTTACGTATTCGCAAGCAGCTAACAGGAAGGCGCCTACGCCGAAGTTAGCCTCGCTGTTCTGGTCGACGGTCTGACCGGGGATGGCGCGCTCGCCGATGGGCTGCACGTAGCCCACCTTGCCCGAGGGCTGGAGGGCGGTCTCCGACAGGTACTTCCAGGCACGGGCAATGACTGGGGCAAACTCCTTCTTCGGCAGGTAGCCGTGGTTGACGCCCCAGAGCATACCGTAGGTGAAGAAGGCCGTGCCCGACGTCTCGGGGCCGGGGGCGTGGTCGGGGTCGGCCATTGAGCGCGTCCAGTAGCCGTCCTTCTGTTGCAGTTTAGCCACGGCGCGAGCCAGCGTCACGTACTTGTCGACGAAGAACGGCTGGCGCACATACTCCTCGGGCATATCCTGCAGCACCTTGGCCAGTCCGGCGAGCACCCAACCGTCGCCGCGAGCCCAGAAATCTTTCTTGCCGTTGGCCGACTTGTGCTTCGGCCAGACGTACTTGCCGTCGCGGAAGTAGATGCCCGTCTCCGGGTCGAGCATGATGCCGTCGCTGTAGCGGATGTTCTCGTAGAGCTTGTCCAAGTACTTTTTGTCGCCCGTCAGCCGGTACATCTTCGTCATCACGGGCATCACCATGTAGAGGGCATCGGCCCACCACCAGTAGTCGTTGGCCTCGGAGTCGGCCTCGTAGCCCATCACCTCCTTGGCCCGGGCCACCCGCTTCTCGTCCTTCTCAATATGGTATAGGTCGATGTAGGTCTGGAAGCAGATCTGCCAGTCGCCGAAGAGCACGTAGTCCTGACCCTCGCCGTACTGCTTGTACTTCCACTTGGCGGGGTCGGTCTCACGGGCGCCCTGCCAGTCGTTGTGCTCGGCCCAGCGGATGCTGTAGTCGAGCATCTGCCGGTCGCCGAGCAGTTTCCATACCTCGATGTTGCCGGTGTGGTAGGCAGCGTTGTCCCAGAAGGAGCGCACCTCGGCCTTGTTGTTCGTCTGCCAGTAGGTGTTGACTTGGCGGATGATGTCCTTCACCTGGGCGGCCGTGGCGTTGACGGTCAGTTCGAGGGCGTTCTGCTGTGCGCTGTTCAGCAGGGGCGTCTTCATCGACGGCTGGACGAGGGGGGCGGTGAGCTGCGACGGGGCCGCGGCATAGGTGGACCAGGCCTGCATATCAGCGGCGGCGCAGCAGCACAGCCAACAGGCGGTTAGGAGGAGATAGGGCTTTTTCATCGTTATGGGGGGTTAGAGTTCGATGGCGCGGAAGGAATAGGGCGGGAGAACGATGGCCGCGCCGGCTTCGCCGGTCTTGATGTCGAGGCGGCGGTCTTCGGGCTTGCCCTCGAAGCCCTCGGTACGGGCGGTGGCGGGAATGGTGAGGCCGCTGACGGCCAGTTCTACCGCGACGGGCAGGGCGTTGACCAGCTTGACGTAGGTCTTGCCTGTCTTGGAGTCCTTCACCACACTGGCACCGAGGCGGTGGGTCAGTTGCTCCTGGTCAACGGTCAGCCGTGACTGGACGTAGGTGTCGCCGCCGTAGACGGAGAAGAGCCGCTGCACGTGGTAGGCCGGGGTTGGGCGCACTTCGGTGTTCGAGAAGTAAATCATGTCGGGGTTCCAGTTGGAGTGGCCGTCCTTGCAAAGCATGGGGGCGTAGCTGGTCATCTCGACCACGTCGCCATTGCGCTCGATGTCAGTCAGGTAGAGGGCTTCGGCCAGTGCCGTCTCCACATTGGGGCGCTTCACGTTGGTCGAGGCCGCCCACTCGCCGAGATAGACCTTCGCGCTGTTGCGGTCGTAATTGTCGTAGTAGTTGCGGTGGTGCATGAACCAGCCCGTCGATTCGTAGTAGTGCTCGTCGACCATATACTGCAGGTCGGGGTTGCGGCGGGTGAAGTCCCAGCCCTCCTGATAGTCGGCACTCGGCGCATGGAAGGGCCCGACGGTGCCGCAGATCCTGATGTCGGGATATTTCTGGCGGATGGCGCGGGCAATCATCGTGTAGCGCTCCTCGAAGACCGTTCCGATGATGTCCTCGTTGCCTATGCCTATATATTTAAGGTTAAAGGGCGCGGGGTGGCCGGCGTCGGCACGCTTCTTGGCCCACTCCGACGTGGCGGGGTCGCCGTTGGCCCAGTCGATGAGGTCGAGCAGTTCCTGGATGTAGGCCGGCATCTGGTCCATCGGTATGCCGCCTTGCTGTCCGCCGATGCCCTGGGCGTTGGCGGCCGAGTTCTGGCAGGGCACGCCGGCAGCCAGCACGGGCAGCGGCTCGGCTCCGATGTCCTCGCAGAACTGGAAGTACTCATAGAAGCCCAGTCCGCGCGTCTGGTGGTAGTGCCAGATGTTGAAGTCGGGCTTGCGGTCCTGCAAGGGGCCTACGGTCTCGTTCCAGTGATAGATGTTCTCCAGCCCCTGACCGTGAGTCATGCAACCGCCGGGGAAGCGCATGAATTTCGGCTTCAGGTCGGCAATCACCTGTGCCAGGTCGCGGCGCAGGCCGTTCTTGCGGTTCATAAAGGTCTCCTGCGGGAAGAGCGAAATCATGTCGACACCCACGTGGGCTGCCTTCAGCGGCACGATGGCTAAGCGCGCCTTGGTGCAGCTGCCTTTGGCGGTGAGCATAGCGGCATACTGCGCCCAGTCGCCGGCCTTGGTCTTCAGCCTGCTCTTGGCCAGCACGTTGCCATCCTCGCCGACGAGCTGAATCATAAAGTCCTGCCTCTGGCCGCCACCCAGCACGTACATCGAGAAGTCGTACTTCTTGCCTTTCTCCACGGCGATGCCGTCCCATCCGTCGTTCCAGAGTGTGTCCCGGGGCCACAGCAGGGCGTAGTGCGGGTTGTTCTTGCTGAGCGGATGCTCGGTGGCAATCTCTATAGGTCGCTGCGCGTGCCAGGCGGTGGTGGCGTTCCATTCGCGGCGGTCCTTGGCGGAGTATTCGAAGTCGCGGTTCTGGATGAGCTCGGCGTAGAGGCCGCCGTCGGCGGCATAGCTGATGTCCTCGAAGAAGATGCCTATGAGGTTGGGGCTGATGGGCTTCTGGCTTGAGGGGGCGACGGTGAGTGTGGCTTTGATGGGCGATGTGGGCAATATGGGGTTCTTGGGGTCGTCGTGCATACGCTCGGCCGACAGGCGCCCGTCGGCGGCCTGCTGCCTGAAGTGCTGCTCAATCGCAGCCCAGTCAGTCTGGGAAATCTCGAAGGCATTGCCCTCGTGGAGTCTGCCGCCGACGGTGGCCGTGTCGCGCAGCCAGGCATCGTCGTCAATCTGACTGGCATGGTCGGGAGTGAAGTCGCGGAAGTTCGGCGTGGCCGATGTCCACCGCTTGCCCTGTGGCGACTTGTAGTAGATGTCGAACGTGCCGTCGGGATTGGGGAAGACCACCGGCTCCACGCACTTCGTGGTCGACATGACGGGATAGTCCTGCGGCCGCCAGTTGACGAGGTCGCGGCTGTAGGCGGCAGCAAACAGCGGGGCGCGGTCGTTCACCTGAAACACCAGGCGCCACGTGCCGTCGCCGGCGCGGCAGACCGACGGATGGTACATCTTCTTCTCGGCGCCCCATGTGCCGTAGTCCGACGAGCAGAGTTGGCCGGCTTCGCGCCATACATCGTTTTCCAGCACGGCAATGTGAAGTCCGCGCGTCTCGCCGGGCGAATAGATGAATACCTTTTGAAGACTGTCGTTTTGAGCCGAAGCAGTTATTGTGCAGAGTGCCGAGAGCACCGCTGTCAGTAGTTTTTTGTTCATAGTTTTCCGTGTTACGGCTATTTTGTGGGCAAAGTTACGAAATAATTCACAAATCATGGCGTGTTATTCACTTTTTTTTCCTATCTTTGCCCTCAGAAAACCAAAAAGCAGAAGACTATGGGAAAGAAGAACGGAGGAAAACGACTGTCGAAGAAGGCTGTGGCCGAGGCCCTGCAGGGGCTGTTCATGGGAAGTCCGAACGAGACGTTCTCGCTGAAGTACATTTTCAAGGAGCTGAAGCTCAACACCCATCCGGCGAAGATGCTGGCCATCGACGCACTCGACGAGATGTGCTGGGACGACTACCTCTCGAAGGTGGGCGACAACCAATACCGCCTGAACCAGAAGGGGCAGGTGCAGGAGGGCACGTTCATCCGCAAGGCCAACGGCAAGAACTCGTTCCTGCCCGACGACGGCGGCAAGCCCATCTTCGTGTCGGAGCGCAACTCGATGTTCGCCCTCAACGGCGACCGCGTCCGCGTGGCGATGATGGCCCGCCGCCAGAACCACATCAAGGAGGCGATGGTGACCGACATCCTGAGCCACAAGACCGACCAGGCCGTGGGCAAGCTGAAGGTGGAGAAGGACTTCGCCTTCCTCATCACCGAGGGCAACATCTTCGTCCACGACATCCTGATACCGAAGAAGAAGCTGAAGGGCGGCAAGGACGGCGAGAAAGCCGTGGTGAAGATTACGCAGTGGCCGTCGAAGGAGTCGAAGAACATCGTCGGCGAGGTCATCGACGTGCTCGGCAAGGAGGGCGACAACAACGTCGAGATGCACGCCATCCTGGCACAGTACGGTCTGCCCTACAAGTACCCGAAGAATGTGGAGGATGCTGCCACGAAGATAGAGCCGGGCATCACGCCCGAGGAGATTGCCCGCCGCGAGGACTTCCGCGACGTGTGGACCTGCACCATCGACCCGAAGGATGCCAAGGACTTCGACGATGCGCTGTCAATCAGAAGCCTCTCCCCCAGCCTCTACGAGGTCGGCGTGCATATTGCCGACGTCACGCACTACGTCAAGGAGGGCAGCGTCATCGACAAGGAGGCGCAGAAGCGGGCCACGAGCGTCTATCTCGTCGACCGCACCATCCCGATGCTGCCCGAGCGGCTCTGCAACTTCATCTGCTCGCTGCGCCCCGACGAGGAGAAGCTCTGCTACAGCGTCATCTTCGTCATGGACGACGAGGCCAACGTCAAGTCGTGGCACCTGGCCCACACCGTCATCCGCAGCGACCGCCGCTATGCCTACGAGGAGGTGCAGCAGCTGTTAGAGGACAACGGTGTCGTCGACGGCACCGGCCAGCCCGCACCGCCCGCCACGAAGAACAACCCCTACAAGGGCGAGTATGCCGCCGAGCTCATCAGGCTCGACGCGCTGGCCAAGAAGCTGCGCGAGCGCCGCTTCAAGAACGGTGCCGTGAAGTTCGACCGCGAGGAGCTGCACTTCGACATCGACCAGGACGGCAAGCCCACGCGCGCCTACTTCAAGACGTCGAAGGATGCCAACAAGCTCATCGAGGAGTTCATGCTGCTGGCCAACCGCACCGTTGCCGAGAGCATCGGAGCCCCCTCCAAGCCTCTCCGGGGGGAGGTTTGGAGGGGCGACAAGAGGGGGAGTAAGCCCAAGAAGACCTTCGTCTACCGCGTCCACGACCAGCCCGACCCGCAGAAATTAGAGTCGCTGCGCCAGGTCGTCGCCCCCTTCGGCTACAAGCTGAAGACCAGCGGCACCAAGGGTGCCATCTCGAAGTCGCTGAACGCCCTGATGAGCGAGGCCAGCGGCACCAAGGAGCAGAAGCTCATTGAGACCGTCGCCCTGCGCGCTATGATGAAGGCCAAGTACTCGACCCACAACATCGGCCACTACGGACTGGCCTTCGACTACTACACCCACTTCACCTCGCCCATCCGCCGCTATCCCGACGCGATGGTCCACCGCCTGCTGACCCGCTACCAGGGCGGCGGCCGCTCGGCCAACCAGGACCACTACGAGGAGCTGTGCGAGCACTCGAGCGACATGGAGCAGACCGCCGCCAACGCCGAGCGCGACAGCATCAAGTACAAGATGGTAGAGTTCATGGGCGACAAGATCGGCGAGTGCTTCGACGGCCACATCTCGGGCATACAGTCCTACGGCATCTACGTCGAGATCGACGAGAACCACTGCGAGGGCATGGTGCCGATGCACGACCTGCGCGGCGACTACTATGAGTTCGACGAGGCCCACTACCAGCTCATCGGCCGCCGCCACCACTCAAAGTACCAGCTGGGCGACCCCATCCGCATCAAGGTGGCCCGCGCCAACCTTGAGAAGCGGCAGCTCGACTTCACCCTGGCCGACGATTAAGTGCTAAAAAGTCGGCCCGTCATGGCATTTATTCATAAAGATTTCGTACCTTTGCACGCTCTAACAACAGAAATATGGAAAGTATAAAAAGTCAATTCGCACGCAAGCTGATGGACATCAAGGCCATCAAGCTGCAGCCGCAGGAGCCATTCACGTGGGCCAGCGGCTGGAAGTCACCCATCTATACCGACAACCGCAAGACGCTCGGTTTCCCCCGTCTGCGCTCGTTCGTCAAGTTAGCCCTGTGCCACGCCATCCAGGAGCAGTTCCCCGAGGCCGAGGCCGTGGCCGGCGTTGCTACGGGGGCCATTGCGCAGGGCGCGCTGGTGGCCGACGAGCTGGGTCTGCCCTACTGCTACGTTCGCCCGAAGCCGAAGGACCACGGCATGGGCAACCAGGTGGAAGGCGAGATTGAGCGGGGCACGAAGGTGGTGGTGGTCGAGGACCTCATCAGCACCGGCGGCTCGTCGCTGAAGGCCGTCGAGGCCCTGCGCCAGTATGGTGTCGAGGTCGTCGGCATGGTGGCGTCGTTCACCTACGGCTTCCCCGTGGCCGAGGAGGCATTCCGGGCTGCCGGAGTGAAGCTCATCACGCTAAGCAACTACGACGCCGTCATTGAGGAGGCAGCCAAAACGGGCTATATTAAGGAAGAGGAGAAGGCCGTGCTGGCCGAGTGGCGCCAGTCGCCCTCAACATGGAAACAGGAATAAGCAAATGGGACTATTCGACAATACATCAAAATTCGAGAGTAGCGTGAAGCAGGTTCCCTACTCTCAGGAGGCGGTCTACCGCAACATCAGCGACCTGCGCAACCTGGAGCGGGTGCGCGACCGCCTGCCCGGCGACAAGGTCAGCAACTTCGTCTTCGATGCCGACAGCGTCAGCGCCATCGTGCCCATGGTGGGCGAGCTGAAGCTGAACGTCGTGGAGCGCGAGGAGCCGCAGTGCGTGAAGTTCGAGACGGCGCAGTCGCCCGTGCCCTTCAACGTCTGGATTCAGGTGCTGCCCGTCGACGAGCAGACGAGCAAGCTGAAGGTGACTATCAAGGCCGAGCTGAACCCCTTCATCAAGGGCATGGTCAGCGGCCCCCTGCAGAACGGCGTTGAGAAGATTGCCGACGCGCTGGCGCAGATACCTTACGTGTAGCCATATACGCCGCATAGAGAAAAAACAGGAAAAAGACACATAGACGACAATGAAACTCTGGGAAAAGAACTTTGAGGTAAACAAGGAGATTGACCGATTCACCGTGGGCCGCGACCGCGAGATGGACCTCTACTTAGCCAAGTACGACGTGCTGGGCTCGATGGCACACATCACGATGCTCGAGAGCATCGGACTCATCGGCAAGGACGAGCTGCCCGTGCTGCTTGCCGAGCTGAAACGCATCTACGAGCTGTGCGAGCGCGGCGAGTTCACCATCGAGGACGACGTCGAGGACGTCCACTCGCAGGTGGAGCTGCTGCTGACGCGCCGCCTCGGCGACATGGGCAAGAAGATTCACTCCGGCCGCTCGCGCAACGACCAGGTGCTGGTTGACCTGAAACTCTTCACGCGCCACCAGCTGACCGACATCGCCTGGGAGGTGAAGACGCTCTTCGACGAGCTGCTCGCGAAGTCGGAGCAATATAAAGAGGTGCTCATGCCGGGCTACACCCACCTGCAGGTGGCCATGCCCTCCAGCTTCGGCCTGTGGTTCGGCGCCTACGCCGAGAGCCTCTGCGACGACCTGCTCTTCCTCCAGGCCGCCTACCGCATGACCAACCGCAACCCCCTCGGCTCTGCAGCCGGCTACGGAAGCTCGTTCCCCCTGAACCGCACGATGACCACCGAGCTGCTGGGCTTCGACTCGATGGACTACAACGTGGTCTACGCCCAGATGGGGCGCGGCAAGATGGAGACGGGCGTGGCCTTCGCCATCGCCGCCATCGCCGGCACACTCTCGAAGCTGGCCTTCGATGCCTGCCTGTTCAACTCGCAGAACTTCCAGTTTGTGAAGCTGCCGAAGGAGTGTACCACCGGCTCCAGCATCATGCCGCACAAGAAGAACCCCGACGTCTTCGAGCTGATCCGTGCCAAGTCGAACAAGCTGCAGGGCCTGCCCTACCAGATAACGCTCATCAAGAACAACCTGCCCGTGGGCTACTTCCGCGACCTGCAGATCATCAAGGAGGTCTTCCTGCCCGCCTTCGACGAGCTGAAGGACTGCCTCCAGATGACGGCCTACATCATCAACAAGATAGAGGTGAACGACCACATCCTCGACAACCCGATGTACGACCCGATGTTCTCCGTCGAGGAGGTCAACCGACTGGCCGCCGCCGGCATGCCCTTCCGCGATGCCTACAAGAAGGTGGGGCTCGACATCGAGGCCGGACTGTTCACCCCCGACAAGAACATCCACCACACCCACGAGGGCAGCATCGGCAACCTCTGCAACGACCGCATAGCCAAGCTGATGGACAGCGTGCTCGACGGTTTTGCCTTCGGGCGCGTGACCGAGGCCGAACGCAAACTCTTAGGCCGATGAGAAAGCTGGCAGTACTGACGATGTGCCTGCTGCTGTGGGCCTGCGACGATGCCGAGAACAGCATCTACCGGGGGCACGCCTGCTACTTCATCTTCGACACGGCGCTGCACCCCATGCCATGCCAGCTGACGATGGCACTGAGCAACCCCGGGCACTTCCACACCGTCAGCGCCACCATGTCGGGCGGCATACGCCACATCAAGGCCACCCGCAACTACGACCACAGCACCGAGGACATCCCCCTGACCACGAAGAAGGAGAACGACACCCGCTGCCTGCTCGGGGCGAACAATGCCATCGTCGTCGGGCGCAGCAGCTACACGGGAATGCTCGTCTGCTACGAAGGCCAGTGCGCCAACTGCCTCGACCAGTACGGCGGCAACAGCTACCCGCTGACGTGGAGCACGAACGGCCAGCAGCTCGAGTGCGCCCGCTGCCACCGCTGCTACGACGTGAACAACGGCGTGGTGGCCCAGGGCGAGGGCGGGCGACAGCTCTACCAGTACAACGCCGCCTTCGACGGCACTCTCCTGCGCGCATGGAACTAACAAAACGTAAACTAAATATATTTTATATGAAGAGACTATTCCAGTTACTAATTACGCTGGCCGTCGCCACCGCAGCAACGGCCGCAACAGTGAACCGACAGCAGGCTCGCCAACAGGCCGCACAGTTTCTGCAGCAGCACGGCGTTCAGCTCGGCACTGAGCCGACAACCGTCCGCGGCCGCCACACACAGGCCGCCGACCAGCCTCTCTACGTGTTCAACACCGCCGACAGCCGCGGCTTCGTCGTCGTCTCGGGCGACGACCGCACCGACGCCATCCTCGGCTACACCCAGCAGGGCAGCTACGACGACGACAACGTGCCGCCCGCACTGCAGGAGTGGCTCGCCCAGATGACGGCCGAGATCGAGGCTCTGCAGCAGCCTGCCGAGGCCCGCGCCGCCTCGGCGGCTCCCAAGGCCGTGTCGCCGCAGGTGAGCAGCCATCCCGCCATCCTGCCGCTGATACAGACGACGTGGAACCAAGGCAACAGCAGCAGCAACTCCCAGAACACCGACGGCATCTACAACATCCGTCTGCCGCAGATTGGCGAAAGCTACCCCTGCACGGGCTGCGTGGCCACGGCCGGTGCCCAGATTATGTACTACTACAAGTGGCCGCAGGAAGCCACACTGGAGGTGCCGGGCTACCCATCGGATCTCGCGGCCACATCAAACAGTCTGCCCGCCAAGCAGTTTGAGTGGGACAAGATGAAGACCAGCTACAACAGCAGCGATGCCAATTCGGTGGCGGCCTACGCCGTTGCCGACCTGATGCTTTACGCCGGTTGGGCGGCCAACATGAATTACGGTGTCGGCGGCTCGGGGGCGAGCCAGTCCACACTGGCCCGCAACATGGTCAACTACTTCGGCTACGACCCCTACTGGAAGAGAGTCAACCGCGATAGCTACCTGGTAGCCGACTGGGACGAACTCATCTACAACGAACTGGCCAACGGGCGACCTGTCATCTACGACGGCAACAGCGACAGCGGTGGTCATGCCTTCATCTGCGACGGCTACGATGGCGAGGGCCTCTACCACTTCAACTGGGGCTGGGGCGGCCACCAAAACGGCTACTTCAAGTTGCAGGCGACCAACCCCGACGGTGCCTACAATTCACCCGGCTACATCTTCGGCAATTCGGCCATCATCGGCCTACAGCCTGAAACCGGCATCGTGCCCATCGACCCCAACGACGACGACGAGTGGGAGGTGGAGACCATCGAGGGCGTGGTGGCAAATGCCTATGGATGCACGCTTGACAGCACCACGGTATCTACGTATTTGCATAATCCCAACGACGGCTCTTATGGCTTCGGCCTGGGACTGGCTGAACTCAACGGCGACGGGACGCTGAACGTGATAGACAAGAGTTACGAGTATTATAAGAATTACAGCTTGCCACGGGGCGGGGTCTACTCAGGGTTTTCCTTCAACCTCGCTGAACTGGACTTGCCCGAAGGCACTCACCGCATAGTGCCCGTCAGCCTGCTCAACGACGAGGATGAGTGGAAACGCTGCCATCCCGCCGACCTCTGGTTTGAAGTGAATGTCGATGGGGACAACATGACAGCCGTCCAGCATCCCGTAGATAAGGTGCTCATCAACAGTTTCGAGATGGTGTCGAACGGCATACCCGGCTACGGGCAGGACGTACAGGTCAGGGTGACTAACCAAGGCGACAACATCGAGAAGGTCTTTTACCTCTATATAGACGAAGATAGGCACAGCATGAAGACGCTGAAGATTGCCAACGGCAACACCAAGGAGTTCCGGTTATCGACGAGGGAACTGACTGAAGGCACTCACACACTGACCCTGCGCGACGGCTATAACACCTTGGCAACGAAGGAGGTCAACATCAAAATCGACCTCGAGGCTACGGCCTTCAACGTCGGCGGCGACCTCAAGTTCGCCGGAACGACGCTGCCCGTGGACGTCACCGTCGAGAACCATGCCGGCGACTTCACCCTGCCGCTCTACCTCTTCGCAAGCCAGACCAGCACGAAAGGCTATCCTGCATACATCGCCGGAACGGCCATCCCCAGCGGCGGCAGCGAGGACGTGCGCTTCTACTTCACACCCGATGCCGCCGGCAAGTGGAACTTCTGGGTGTCAACCGACCAAAGCGGCAGCGACGTCATCGGGCAAGGGTTTGTCGACATCGACGCCGCACCGTCAGGAAAGGTGACGCTGGAGATGGTTGGCGAAGGCACCGTCACGTGCAAGCCTGGCGGCGTTGCACTTTTCGAGATGACCGTGAAGAACACCGGCGGCACCACTTTCTACAGAAACTTCATGTCGCCCCTCTGGACTCCATTAGGGGGAGGCCGCTACTCATGGTCGAGTGCAAACGATGCCTATACGGACAATGTGGTGATAAAAACCGGTGAAGTGGTAACTGTTACCCTGACATTCACCAATCTTGAGGAGGGAAACACTTACCACATCGACCCAAGCTACCCTGACACATACAGCGGCAACAACTGGGTAGCCTTCAAAGAGAATTGGTGGGATATTGACCTCATATACACCGCCCCCACCGACATTGAGCCTGACCCGGAACCGGAGCCTGACCCCATCCCCGGCGACACTGACGGCGACGGCAAGCTGACGGCTAAAGATGTGACCCCGCTGATTGACTACCTGACGGGCAAGCTGACAGAAGTCCCGGCAAATGCTGACGTGAACGGCGACGGAAAGGTTGACATCACCGATATCACCAAAATCATCGAAGACATCCTGAATGCCGACAGGCAATAAGCTGCAAGCAAAACAGGTGCGCCGCGTGGCGCACCTGTTTTGCTTCTGTATCACTGGTAGGTCGGCAGTTATTAAATAGTGCTATCCCCCCTACCTCACGCACTACACGGCTGTGCATCAAGCGGTTAAGGGTAGTTCGATGGCTGAAAATGGCCCTACCTTGACCCTACCCTGACCCTATCATGCCCCCATCGCCCTACGCCGCCGACAAGGAGCCGACGCCGCAGTGCTTCACCGATAGCAGGCCACCAACCGAGGTGCCGGTGCGGCGCTTTCTGGGAAAAAGGTGCCGCCTTTTGGAAAAAAGGCACTGCCTTTTGGGGGAAAAGCGCCGCCTTTTTGGGGAAAAATGATAGGGTCAAGGTAGGGCCATTTTCAGCCATCGGGCTACCCTTAAACGGTTGTCGTTCAGGCGGATGGCATCAATGATAGGGGGATAGGCTCATTTTTTTCTGTTTGAACGCCCGATTCTACCCCCTTGATGTTGTGTATGTCACAGGAAACTGAAACGTAAAGTCTAATCTACTTTACCTCCACATCTCCTTTACTCCTTTACTCCTCGAAGTTGAGCGAATGCGAAACTTGAACACATTTACTTTAAATCTGCCAATTTTTCGGGTTCTACAAGAATTTGTGTGGGTGAGGCTTACAGCGGATGTAGGGGCAGGCCCTGTGCCAGCCCGCACGCCCGACAGGGCGTTCATCCGCAGAACCCAACAGCAAACATTGGCCCTTCGGGCCATCGGGCTGGCACGGAGCCTGCCCCTACACTGGCGGTATCACCCACACGAAATCTCGCAGAACCATTTTTCGCAGACAATAAAATATTAAATAGTGTAAAAGTTTTGGCCGTTCCACAAATAAGCAGTATCTTTGCACTGCTTTAGAGAAAGCAGGCCAGCCGCAATGGTGGAATTGGTAGACACGAGGGACTTAAAATCCCTTGACCAGTAATGGTTGTGCGGGTTCGAGTCCCGCTCGCGGCACATTCAAGATTATAATCCTAAAAAGTACTTTTTTCAAAATGCAGAAAAATTATTTTGTCCTTTTGTCAGCAGCATCACTCCTGCTCCTGACATCATGTTCCGGCAAGCTTGGTGCGCTCTCTGCCGACAACTTCACCGTGACGCCCAATCCGCTTGAGACACAGGCCGGCAAGGTGCCCGCCACCGTCAACGGTACGTTCCCCGAGAAGTATATGAAGAAGAAGGCCGTGGTGACGGTTACGCCCGAGCTGCGCTATGCCGACGGCCAGGTGGCCCGTGGCGAGAGCGCCACCTTCCAGGGCGAGAAGGTGCAGGGCAACGCCCAGACCATTCTCTACCAGGTTGGCGGGCGCTATAACATCAAGACGGCATTCGACTACCTTGACTGCAACAAGGCCGATATGTACCTGACGTTCGGTGCCCGCGTGGGCTCGAAGACGGTGAAAGTCCCTGAGGTGAAAGTGGCAAGCGGCATCATCGCCACCAGCGAGCTTTACAAGAACACGCTGAAGTCGGCCCAGGCCGCCATCAGTCCCGACGGCTTCCAGCGCATCAACGCCAAGAAGCAGGAGGCTGCCATCAAGTTCCTCATCCAGCAGGCCCAGCTGCGCCAGAGCGAGCTGAAGAACAACTCCGTGCAGGAGTTTGTCAAGCTGCTCAACCAGATCAACAAGGACCGCGAGGGCCTGAAGCTCAACGACGTTGAGGTGTCGGCCTACGCCTCGCCCGACGGCGGCTTCGAGCTGAACGACCGTCTGGCCCTGGAGCGTCAGAAGAACACCCAGCAGTATGTCGAGCAGCAGCTGCGCAAGTCGAACCTCTCAGGCGCTACCGTCGATGCGAAGTACACCGCCGAGGACTGGGACGGCTTCCAGGAGCTGGTGAAGGCATCGAACATTCAGGACAAGGACGTCATCCTGCGCGTGCTCTCCATGTATAAGGACCCGCAGGAGCGCGAGCAGCAGATCAAGAACATCTCAAGCGCCTTCCGCGAGCTGGCCGACGGCATCCTGCCCCAGCTGCGCCGTTCGCGCATGATCATCAACTACGAGACCATCGGCCGCAGCGACGAGCAGATTCAGCAGCAACTGAAGGCCGACCCCTCGAAGCTGAGTACCGACGAGATGCTCTACGCCGCCACGCTGGTCAACGACAACAAGTCGAAGGAGGACATCTACAAGCTGACCACGCAGGTATATCCACAGGATGCCCGCGCCTATAACAACCTGGCAACCCTCGAGTATGCCGCCGGCAACATCGATGCCGCCAAGAAGTATATTGAGCAGGCCCAGAAGGTGAACGCCAACCTGCCCGAGGCAGCTGCCAACCTGGGACTCATCGCCCTGCAGAAGGGCGACCTGCAGACGGCCGAGAACTACATCGCCAAGGCTACCGACGCCAACGGACTGGCCGAGGTGCTCGGCAACCTGAACCTCGCCAAGGGCAACTACGCCCAGGCTGAACAGGACTTCAAGGACGTCTACTCCAACAGCGCCGCCCTGGCCCAGATCCTGAACAAGAACTACGCCTCGGCTGCCGTCACGCTGAAGTACATCAAGAATCCCGATGCCACGACCGACTACCTGAAGGCCATTCTCGGTGCCCGCATGGGCAACGCTACCGACGCATCGCAGGCTCTGCGCGCTGCCATTGCCAAGGATCCTACCTACGCCAAGTATGCAGCCAACGACCTTGAGCTGAAGAACGTGGCAAAGTAAACGCCCGATGAAGAAATCATTCGGTTACATACTGCTCGCCCTGATTGCGGCCTCTTGCTCTGAACCCAGCGACATCTTCGTGCTGAAGGGAAAGTTCAAGAACTTTAATCAGGGCGAGCTGTATGTCTATAACCTCTCTGGGCGCGGAGGTATCGACACCGTCAGGCTGTCAGAAGGGAAATTCACCTACGACATCCTGCAGGAAGACACCGCCCTACTCTCGGTCGTATTCCCAAACTTCTCTGAGATTCCTGTCATTGCAACGCCCGGCGTCACACTCGCCATGACAGGCGACGCCTCACATCTGCGCGAGGTCACCGTCACCGGCACCAAGGACAACGACCAGCTTACCGACTTCAGACTGCGCGTGGCCGACATGACACCGCCTGAAGCCGAGAAGGAGGCGGCCGAATTCATAAAAGCCAACCCGGCGTCGCCAGGCTGCCTGTTTCTCATAAACCGCTACTTCCTCCTGAAGGCCAATCCCGACTACAAGAAAATCACGGGACTGCTCGACGCCATGCTGAAGGAGAACCCCGCCGACCAGCAGCTCAGCACGCTGAAGAAGCAGGTGCAGGGACTGAAGACGCTGAAGACGGGCAGCACGCTGCCCGACTTCACGGCCGTCACCACCACGGGCAGCCACGTGACGAAGGCCGACCTCCGCGGCGAAGTCAACGTCATCAGCATCTGGAGCTCCTGGAGCTACGATTCGCAGAACATCCAGCGGCAGCTGCGCAAGCTGCGCAAGGATTTCGGCTCGCGCCTGCAGCTGCTGAGCATCTGCATCGACGGCAACACTGAAGAGCACAAGCAGATGGCCAAGCGCGACTCCATAACATGGCCCGTAGTCTGCGACGGCAAGATGTGGCAGATGCCCATCGTCAGCCAGCTGGGCTTAAATGCCGTCACCGACAATATCGTCGCCGACAAGAACGGGAAGATTATTGCCCGTGGACTGCCCGCAGCCGAACTTCAGAAGGAAATAGAGAAAAATCTCAAGAAATAAACGCCTATGCTCGTCAAGACCTATAGCGCGGCTGTCATGGGCTTGGAGGCTCAGACGGTCACGGTCGAGGTAAACATCGCCCACGGCTCGATGTTCCACCTTACAGGAATGGCTGATGTGGCTGTCCGTGAAAGTATTGACCGCATCAAAGCCGCACTTCAGAACACAGGGTATAAGTTCCCGTCGGCAGAGATTACTGCCAACATGGCTCCCGCCGACATCAAGAAGGAGGGGTCGGGCTACGACCTGCCGCTCGCCGTGGGCATTCTCGCCGCCAACGGCAAGGTTGACAGCACGCGACTGGCCAGCGTCATGCTCGTAGGCGAACTGGGACTCGACGGCCGCCTGCAGCCCGTCCGCGGTGCCCTGCCCATCGCCATCCGCGCCCGGGCCGAGCATTATCAGGCGCTGATTGTGCCGCAGCAGAACATCCGCGAGGCCGCCGTTGTCAACAATATCAATATCTACGGTATGGAGAACCTGACCGACGTCATCAACTTCATCAACGGCGACAGCTCCTACCAGCCTACCGTCATCGACACACGCCGCGAGTTCTACGAACAGCAGAACCTGTTCGACCTCGACTTCAGCGACGTCCGCGGACAGGAAAACGTCAAGCGAGCACTCGAGGTGGCTGCCGCCGGAGGGCACAACCTCATCATGATAGGCCCGCCGGGCAGCGGCAAGTCGATGATGGCCAAGCGACTGCCTTCCATCCTCCCACCACTCTCGCTGGCAGAGAGCTTGGAGACCACACAGATTCACTCCGTGGCCGGCAAGCTGAGCCGCGACACCAGCCTCATCTCGCAACGACCCTTCCGCGCCCCACACCACACCATCTCGCAGGTCGCACTCGTCGGCGGCGGCAGCAACCCGCAGCCCGGCGAAATCAGTCTGGCTCACAACGGCGTCCTCTTCCTCGACGAACTACCTGAACTGTCACGCTCCGTACTCGAAGTGCTGCGCCAGCCACTCGAAGACCGCAAGATTACCATCAGCCGCGCCAAGTACAACGTCGAGTATCCCTGCTCGTTCATGATGATTGCCTCGATGAACCCCTGCCCCTGCGGCTACTACGGCGACCCCACCCACCACTGCGCCTGCACGCCCGGCCAGATTCAGCGCTATATGAACAAGATCTCTGGCCCGCTGCTCGACCGCATCGACATCCACTGCGAGATACAGGCCGTGCCCTTCGCCGAACTGTCGAAGATGCAGCCCGGCGAACCCTCTGCCGCCATCCGCGAGCGGGTCATCAATGCCCGGAAGATACAGGAGGAGCGCTTCAAACCCTTCAAGGGTATCCACTCGAATGCCATGATGACCGAGCGGATGCTCCACCAGTTTGCCGAGCCTGACGACCAGTCGCTCGATATGCTCCGCTTGGCCATGGAGCGCCTGAAGCTCTCCGCCCGCGCCTACAGCCGCATCCTGAAGGTGGCCCGCACCATCGCCGACCTCGCCGGCAGCGAAAAAGTCCAGTCCGTGCACATCGCCGAAGCCATCGGCTACCGCAATCTTGACCGCGGCGACTGGGCTGAGCGGGGGATATAGGAAAAAAATAATAATGTAACTCAACTTTCGCAAGTTGAGTAAGGAGTTGAGCGAATGCGTAACTTGAATAATGAACAACGAAATACAATTCATACTATACAGATTGCCAGATGAAGAAGGCAAGGTGCAAGTGGTCATCAAGGACGAAACAATATGGGCTACGCAGAAGGCGAT
>CAJOLE010000013.1 GCA_905235325.1 uncultured Prevotella sp.
CTGAATCAGGGCGACGACGTCATGATGGAGCCTGGCGAGCTGAGCGCCGGGTTCGCCGGAAAGACCTGGACGGCAGGCAGCGCGCTGACCGTGGAAGGCACGAAGAGCTATCGTGGCGCCAGCGGCGAAGCTAACATTCCGCAGACGCGCATCTATAATGGAACGGACGGCTCGTTACCGTCCGCCGCAGGCACAGACAACACGCTTACGCTAAGGCTCATGCCTGAAGACGGTTTCTCGTTTGTTCCTACCAGGCTCAGCTTTCAGGCAGCACGCTACGGCACTGACGGCGGCACCATCACCGCATCTGTCGATGCAGGCGAGACGCACGTTGAACTGGTAAAGAATGCCGGCGTGAACCGCGACGGCAAGGGTCTGACCATCGCCTCCTTTTCTGAAGAGATTACCGGCGTGACGGCTACCGCCGACAAGCCGCTGAGGGTGAACTTCGCTTTCTTGGGACTGGGCAAGACCAAGGAGATGGGACTCTCGAACATCGTCGTCGAGGGCACGCTCGTAGGTGCTGCCGCCCAAGTGACGAAGTACGTGCTTACCACGCAGGTGCTGCCATCGGCCGAAGCAGGCTCGGTCAGCCGCGACCCCGACCTGGAGCAGTATAAGGAGGGGACCTCGGTGACGCTGAAGGCCAACAAGAACTTCGGCTATCGCTTCAAGGAATGGCAGGATGCCGAAGGGGCTGTCGTAGCCACCGATGCCGAGACGACGGTCACGATGGATGGTGCGAAGACCTTGAAAGCGGTCTTCGAGGCTGTTCCCGTCTACAGGGTAACAACCGACGTCACCGACGATGCCGACCGCCAGCTGGGCAGCGTCACGCTCAGTCCCGACGACCACGACGGCCAGTACGAGGCTGGGACGAAGATAACGGCGACTGCCAACGAGAGCAAGATCCTGAAGTTTCTCTCGTGGACCGACGGCAACGAGGGCAGCAACGCCTCGGCAACGCGCGAACTGACGGTGAACGGCGACATGAAGCTGGTGGCCAACTATGAGGTGCAGGACTTTGTGGCCGTTTTCGATGCCGCCACCACCGCCAACTACGCCTACCCGACGACGGCAGGATACCCGTTCGCGGCTGACGTGACGTGGGACAGCGGGCGCAACGCCAAGTCGTGCGTGGTCAGGGTGAGCGACGGCTCGCTCTGCTATACGCAGGACGGCGGCACGCCCGTCGTGCGCAACCGTCAGGGCGTGGTGCTCAGCAGCATCAACGGTCTCTACCAGAACGGCTACCGTTCCAGCGACATTGCCTTCCAGTTTCAGTTCTCTACCAAGGGCTTCACGAAGGTGACCTTTGTGGCCGATATGGCTGCCAAGAATATGGCCCACAAGAAGTGGAAAGCCCTCGTCTCTACCGACGGCACGGCCTACACACCCTTGGGCGAACCGTGGGAGATGGCGGCTAACGTTCAGACGCCCGTCAGCCTCGAACTGCCGACCGAAGCTGTCGGCAAGGACCTGGTATTCATCCGCTTTACGGGCGAAGGCACAGAACTGCTGTCCGACAAATATCCCTTTGACAAGCAGTTCGACGGTCTGGACTACACCTCCAACTCCGAGTGCGGCGTGGGCAACGTCTTTGTGCTGGGCGAGGCTGAGGTGGCGGCCGACGGCGAGGCTCCCGTCGTGACAGCTACCGTGCCGGCCGACAAGGCTGCGGGCATCAGCGCCACGGGCCGCATTACCATCTCATTCGACGAGCGCATCGAGGCGGCCGACGGTGCCGCCGCCGCAATACTGAACGGCAAAGAGCTGACACCCGCATGGAGCAGCCGCTCCGTCAGCTTCGACTACCGCAACCTGGACTATGGCGCACAGTACACCTTCACCATGCCTGCCAACTACGTGCAGGACCGCTCGGGCAACAAGTATGCAGAGCCGATTACCATCGCGTTCACAACGATGCAGCGGCCCAAAGTGACCAAGGCGGCATACGACTTCGTCGTGCCCGACATGGGCAGCATCAGGGAGGCCATCGACGCCGCCCAGGCCCGCGCCAACAAGAACGTGCGCTTCCGCATCTTCGTGAAGAGGGGAACCCACACGCTGCCGGCCGGCGCCAGCAAGCACTATCAGCACACGAACAGCAGCACCGGCGACGTGCTACACGATGCCGACCACCCCGACCCCATCACCTACGTCTCGGGCGGCAACATCTCGTTCATCGGCGAGGACCGCGACGCCACCATCGTCACGCAGACGCTGGACAACAAGCTGGAGTTTGCCGGACAGTTCGGCACCACCAACGTCTACGACGGCATCGGCAACAGCGAGGTGCTGCAGCTGACGGGTAACGACTACTACTTCCAGGACATCACCGTGAAGAGCGGCATGAACGATGCGCGCGGACGCAACCTGGCCGTTCAGGACAGGGGCACGCGAAACATCTACAAGAACACACTGCTCTACGGCTATCAGGACACGTGGACATCGAACAGCAACAACGGACTCTATTACTTTGAAGGCGGACAGGTGCGCGGACGTACCGACTACCTCTGTGGCAAGGGCGACGCCTACTTCAACGGTGTCGAACTGCGCCAGCTCAAGGGTGGCTATGCCGCCGTGCCCTCCACGCCTGCCAGCGTGGGCTGGGTGTTCAAGGACTGCATCATCAGCGGCGACGAGAGCGGCGTCAACGGCAACTACACCCTCGGCCGCCCGTGGGGCAGCGGCACCCCTGTGGCCGTGTTCATCGATACACGGATGAACGTCACGCCGTCGGCCATTGGCTGGAACGAAATGAGCAACGGCTGGCCGAAGCGCTTTGCGGAGTGGAACTCTAAGAATGCCAACGGCAGCACCGTCGACCTGAGCGGCCGCAAGACGACCTTCGGCGACGGCCACGCTAACAACCCCCGACTGACAGCCGAGGAGGCTGCCGAATACAGCGACATGGCCAAGATGTTCGGCGACTGGCAGCCCACGCTGCTCACCGAGCAGGCTCCCGTGCCCACGAACCTGACGGCAACGGGCACCACACTGACCTGGGACGACAGCGACTACGCCATGCTATGGGCTATCTGCCGCGACGGCCTGGTGGTGGACTTCACGACCGTACCGACCTATACCATAACAGAGAACGGCTCCTACAGCATACGCGCCGCCAACGAGATGGGCGGACTGAGCGAGCCTTCCGCCACGATCGATGTTGGCGGCACCGACGGGCTGACCGACACGCGCTGCGAGGCATCGGCCGACCAGCCGAAATTTAACCTCAGCGGCCAGCGGGTGAACGCCGGCTACAGGGGCATTGTCGTCAGCAAAGGAAAGAAAGTAACGGCGAAATAGCAAAAAAGCGGAGTTTGGTTGCAAATTGTCGACGAAAAGTTGTACCTTTGCAAGCAAATTCTGCTTTTTATGAGTGTTTCAGAGATTATCAACCAGCATAAGCGCGAACGGCAGTTCTCGTTCGAGGTGTTGCCACCCCTGAAGGGGGCGGGCACTGAACGCCTGTTCAACGACATCGACAAAATGGCCGAGCTGAAGCCGGCTTTCATCAATATCACGACGCACCACGCAGAGTACGTCTACCATGAATTGCCCGACGGACGCTTCGAGCGCAGCCGTGTGCGACGCCGCCCGGGCACCATCGCCGTCGCAGCCGCCATCCTGCAGCGCTACAACATACCCGTGCAGCCGCACGTCATCTGTAGCGGGGCCACCATCGAGGACATCGAGTACGAGCTCATCGACCTGCAGATTCTCGGCATACACGACATCCTGCTCCTCCGCGGCGACAAGGCCAAGGAGGACAGCCGCTTCACCCCGACACCCGGCGGCTACGCCCACACCACCGACCTGATACGTCAGGTCATGAGGTTCAACGAGGGATTCTTTGCCGACGGCACGCCCATCAGGCAGCCCGGCACGAAGTTCGACATCGGTGTGGCCTGCTACCCCGAGAAGCACGAGGAGGCCCCCAACCTGGAGCGCGATATGCTCTACCTGAAGGAGAAACAGGAGCTCGGCGCACAGTATGCCGTCACGCAGCTGTTCTACGACAACTCTAAGTACTTCGAGTTCGTCAAGCGCGCCCGCGAGATGGGCATCACCATACCCATCATCCCTGGCATCAAGCCGATGGCAAAGCTCTCGCAGCTGACCGTCGTCCCCAAGACGTTCCACTGCGACATCCCCGAGCCGCTGGCCCGCGAAATCGTGAAGTGCAAGACCGACGAGGACGCCCGCCAACTCGGCATCGAGTGGACCACCGAACAGTGTCGCGAGCTCTACCAGCACGGTGTCAAGAACATCCACTTCTACACCGTCTCCGCCGTTGACTCCGTGGTCGAGATAACCCGCCGCCTGCTATAAATCGAAGCCTCGAAACATCGAAATATCGAAAAAAATGAATTTCGCCGAAGTGATAGGCCAGGAAGAGTGCAAGGAGCGCCTGCTGCAGATGACCCGCGAAGGTCGCCTGCCCCATGCCATCATGCTCTGCGGACCGCAGGGCGTTGGCAAGAAGGCTCTGGCCGTCAGCTTCGCATGCCACCTGCTGGGCGAGGACAACCCGATGGTCAAGAAGTTGGAGCACCCTGACCTGCACTTCACCTACCCCACCATCAAACTGCCGTCGATGGGCAGTGACCATACGCCCGTGAGCGACGACTTCGCCGCGGAGTGGCACAAGCTGCTGATGCAGGGGCCTTACTTCACGATGGACGAGTGGATGACGGCTATGGGCGGCGAGAACCAGCAGGCCATCATCACCGCCGGCGAGAGCGACGAGCTGGTACGCAAGCTGAGCCTCAAGTCGAGCCAGGGCGGCTACAAGGTAAGCGTCGTCTGGCTGCCCGAGCGCATGAACATTGCCTGCGCCAACAAACTGCTGAAACTCATTGAGGAGCCGCCCAGCCAGACGGTATTCATCATGGTGTCTGAAGAGCCCGACAAGCTGTTGGAGACCATCCGCAGCCGCGTACAGCGCATCGACGTCAGGCAGCTGCCGACGGAGACCATCTGCCGAGCACTCATCGAGCGGCGCGGCATCAGCGAGGAGGCGGCCCACCGCATCAGCCGACTGGCCAACGGCTCTTGGCTGAAGGCCCTGCAAGAGCTGCAGGTGGGCACGGAGAACGAGCAGTTCCTCGACCTTTACATCTCGCTCATGCGACTGGCTTATCAACGGAAAATACGCGACCTGCGCAAATGGAGCGAGGTGATGGCCGGTTTCGGGCGCGAGAAGCAGAAGCGGTTCCTGCAGTACTTCCTGCGCATGACGCGCGAGTGCTTCATATATAACTTCAAGCAGGCCGAACTCGTCTACATGACGCAACAGGAGGAGGACTTCGCCCGCAACTTCGCCCGCTTCGTCAACGAGACAAACATCCTGGCCATCTACGACCTGGCCAACCGCGCCATTCGCGACATCGGCCAGAACGCCAACGCAAAGATTGTCTTCTTCGACTTCACGCTGCAAGTCATCGTGCTGCTGCTACAGAAATAACGGAACATCGAAACATCGAAATATCGAAAACATCGAAACGACAATGGAAAAAGAATATGAAATACAGACCGGCTGCGACCGCGGACTCTGCCACCTGGCAGTGGGCCGACAGGACCGCCAGCTCAACACCTACGACTGGCTGGCCGACGTGCCAGGCAATCAGGAATCGACCGACCTCGTCGAGGTGCAGTTCAAGCACACCCGCAAGGGCTACTACCACAACGTGAACAACCTGCCGCTGAAGAAGGGCGACATCGTGGCCGTCGAGGCCAACCCAGGCCACGACATCGGCGTGGTGACGCTGACAGGCCGACTGGTGAAGCTGCAGCTGAAGAAGGCCAACCTGAAGTCGGCCGACGACATCAGGCGCATCTACCGCATTGCCCGCCAGATTGACATGGACAAGTTCCGCGAGGCCAAGGCCCGCGAGCACGAAACGATGATTGAGAGCCGCCAGATAGCCAAGGGTCTCGGACTGGACATGAAAATCGGCGACGTGGAGTATCAGGGCGACGGCCAGAAGGCCATCTTCTACTACATCGCCGACGAGCGCGTAGACTTCCGCCAGCTTATCAAGGATCTCGCCGCAGCCTTCCATGTGCGCATCGAGATGAAGCAGATTGGCGCACGCCAGGAGGCAGGACGCATCGGCGGCACTGGTCCCTGCGGCCGCGAGCTGTGCTGCGCCACATGGATGAAGAACTTCGTATCGGTATCGACCAACGCCGCCCGCTTCCAGGACATCTCGCTCAACCCGCAGAAGCTGGCCGGCATGTGCGCCAAGCTGAAGTGCTGTCTGAACTACGAGGTCGACGACTACATCGAGGCTGGCCGCCGGCTGCCCGGCCGCGACGTCGTGCTGCAGACGCTGGATGCCGACTACTACCTCTTCAAGAGCGACATCCTCTCAGGCATGCTCACCTACTCCACTGACAAGAACATCGCTGCCAACATAGAGACCATCACCGCCGAGCGCGCCCGCCAGATCATCAACATGAACCGCAACGGCGAGAAGCCAGAGGCACTCCTTGAGGGTGGCAAGCAAAAGCCACAGAAGGCGCACGTCGACTTGGCCCAAGGCGACATCAGCCGCTTCGACAAGGCCAAGAAGAAGAAAAAGAAGAAGAAGTCTCCACAGCCCAACAAGGATGAGAAGAAGTAGACTTTCTTTCTTAGCACTAATGTTAGCGTTATCGTTAACCGGCTGCTACCGCAAGACCATATACCACCACTATGAGCACACCCCGATGACTGGTTGGGAGAAGAACGACACGCTCGTCTTCACGCTCCCACACGCAAAGGCGCGGGCAGTGGTACAGCGCGACGTGGAGATGCGCATATCCGGCAGCTTCCCCTTCCAAAGGCTCTACCTGATTGTCGAGCAGACTACCTTCCCCTCGAACATCAGGCGCCGCGACACGCTGAACTGCCACCTCATCGACACCGAGGGCAACATGGAGGGCAAGGGTGTCAGCCTTTATCAGTATCGCTTCCATTTATCGGACATTAGCCTCAACGAGGGCGACTCGCTACAGATATGCATCCGTCACAACATGAAGCGAGAGATTCTGCCCGGCATCGCTGATGTCGGCATCCGCCTGACGGCGTATTAAGATGATATCGGGTTAAAGATGACTCAAATCCGCTTCTGTTAAGCCCGTTGCCTGCAAGACAGTCTCTACAGGCAAGCCTTGTGCTATCAGTCTTCTGGCTATGTCAAGTGCCTTGCTCATGGCTCCCTCGGCAAGCCCCTCCTCACGGCCTTTAACGAGACCTTCTTCACGACCTTCTTCACGGCCTTTGGCAAGACCTTCCTCACGGCCTTTTACGAGACCTTCTTCACGGCCTTTTACGAGACCCTCGGCACGGCCTTTTACGAGTCCCTCGGCACGGCCCTCGGCAAGTCCTTCGGCAAGTCCTTCTTCGCGGCCCTGGTCATAGCCCTCGTCGCGGGCCGTCACCATCGTGTTGCGCAGAATGGCACGCCCCATCAGGTAACGGTCGTAGTCAGCCTGCTCCTCACGGCTCATCTGCATGAAGCGCAGCTTCTCGCGGGCCGTCTGCAGTCCGGGGGCACTGGCATCCTCAGGGATGTCGCTCGTACCAAGGAAGTACATCCACTGGTCGAGCGGAACCTTCGACCAGCGGTTGAAGTCGTTCACCTTCAGGATGACATACATCGGGAACAGCTGGCTGACGGCATCGGCCTTGAACTTCTGCTGCATATAGGGCGAGAGCTGCAGCACGTCGCCGGAATGGACACCACGGAACTCCGTCTTGCCGATGTAAACGACATCGTTGCCCTGGCCCAGGTCGAAGTAGACAATGTTGATGGAGTAGACCTTGCGCACGTGCTCGTAGTTCTCACCGCTTTCCACGTACTCCGTCACCAGTTTCGATGCACCGAACAGCATACGCTGGAAGTAGGCGAACTCAGGCTCGCCCTGCACCTCGATGAGCAGCAGCTCGCCGTTGCTGTCCTCGGCCAGCAGGTCTACACGGTTGTACTTCGCGTCGTCGCGGTTTTTGTTGCCTTCGCTCTCTAACAGCTTCTTGATCTTCACCTCCGTGTTCAGCACGGTGGTCAGGAAGCCCTCAAGCACGTCGAAGTTCGCCTTCTGGCGCAGCAGCCGCTTCAAGGCCCAGTCAAAGCTTATGAATGTACGTCCTCTCATAGTCGTTTTGATTGTTCGCCGCAAAGATACGAACATTTTTCCGAACCGCCAAACTTATGGGGAGAAAATCGTTGACGTTAATCGGCCATAACTTATTTCTGACACGGCCGACTTCACCACAGAGGATGCCGAAAGGCACAGAGTAAGACCCGCCGCTTTTTCTTCAAGACCCGGTGCCTTTTCTCCAAAACCCGCCGATCGTTTTGGTTTTCTTTCTGCCTCCTCTTCAGTCATCGGCTCAGGTATCGGTTCCACCCTCAGAAGGCGGTCGTCGAGGGCCGTTTTTCTCGATGAAACCGCCCTTTTTTGCATATATAGTTGTCATTCGCAGGTTTTATCCTACACTTCTTACACTTCCTACACCGGGCAACCTGCCGTGCCCGCCGGCGGATTCGCCGCCAGCCCTCACGAGCGGACGAGGTTGCGGCGTGCGTCGAGTGCGAGGAAGATGAAGAGCAGGAAGGTGAAGCCCCAGAGCGAGGAGCCGCCATAGCTGAAGAAAGGCAGTGGTATGCCGATGACGGGCGTCAGTCCGAGCACCATGCCGACATTGATGAAGACGTGGAAGAGGAAGATGCTGACCACGCAGTAGCCATAGACGCGCCCGAACCGGTAGGGTTGTCGCTCAGACAGGTGAATGAGTCGCAGGATGAGCGCGAGGAAGAGCAGCAGCACGCCTGCCGAGCCTACGAAGCCCTCCTCCTCGCCGACGGTGCAGAAGATGAAGTCGGTGTCCTGCTCGGGCACGTACTTCAGTTTGGTCTGCGTGCCGTTGAGAAATCCCTTGCCCTCGAGTCCGCCCGAGCCGATGGCAATCTCCGACTGGTGGACGTTATAGCCGGCTCCCTTGAGGTCTTCCTCGAGTCCGAGCAGCACGTTGATGCGCGTGCGCTGGTGGGCCTGTAGCACGTGGTTCAGCCCGTAGTCGGCCAGGTTGAAGAAGAGCATCGAGCCGAGGGCGAAGAGTGCTATCCAGTAGTAGTTGCGTATGCGGGTGGCCAGTCCCTGCCAGAGGAGGTAGCCTATGAGCAGTGCAGCAACCACCAACTGCACCCAGACGATGTCGAATGGAATGACGTAGATGGCGAAGAGCGTCGCCACGAGCGTGATGCCGAGACAGAGGGTGAGCAGCCGTAAGGCGTCGCGCCGGTCGCGGCAGTACACCCAGACCATGGCCGACGAGAACAGCTGTATGAGCAGCAGGACGACGTACTTGCCTATGGATGTCGGTGTGATCGACAGCATATTGTCGGCATAGCGTATGCCGACGACGAAGTATACCACCATGGCGACGGCCGTGAAGAGAATGCTTCCCGGCATACCCTCGCGGTAGAACATCAGGAAGAAGGCCAGATAGACGAGCGCGGAGCCTGTCTCGCGCTGCATGACGATGCAGGCCATTGGCAGCAGGATGATGGCCAGTGTGGGTCCGAAGTACTTCCACTTGTGGATGTCGTAGCCGTAGGCACTCATGAACTTGGCCAGTGCGAGCGCCGTGGCAAACTTGGCAAACTCAGCTGGCTGTATACGTATGGGGCCGAGCACGATCCAGGAGTGTGAGCCCTTGATGCTGTGCGGGTTGAAGATGGTGACGAAGAGCAGCAGCAGCAGTAATATATATATAATGTACGCGAAGGTGTCGTAATACCTGTCGTCGAGCAGCAGCAGGACGAAGGCGATGACGATGCTCGCTCCGATCCATACAATCTGCATGCCCGAGCGCGTCGAGAGCGAGAGCAGGTCGGTGTCGCCATAGTCGTAGCAGGCCCCACAGACGCTGATCCACCCGGCAGCGAGTAGCAGCAGGTAGATGACGATTGTCACCCAGTCGAGTGAGCGGAAGACGCCGGGATGCTTATCTTTCGGTTGTTCCATAGCTGATGGCTTTGTGCTGAATGGTGGTAGCCTGACGCTCGGATGCCTCGGAGAGTTTTCCGTGGATATACTGCTCCATGATGAGTCCGCCGATGGGCACGCCGTAGGTGGCGCCCCATCCGCCGTTCTCGACGTAGACAGCCACGGCAATCTTGGGATTGTCCATCGGCGCAAAGCCCATGAAGACGGAGTGGTCGTGACCCTTGTTCTGGGCTGTTCCCGTCTTGCCGCATGGCTGGAAGTCGTAGCGTCCCAGCGCCTTGCAGGTTCCTCCGAGTGCCGACGAGCGCATCCCCTGGACGACGTAGTCGTAGGAGTTGCGCGTGGCCTTGGTGTAGCGTTTCTTCGTATAGAGAGTGTCGAGCGGCTCTCCCTCCACCTTGCGCACGACGTGAGGCTTGTAGTAGTAGCCGCGGTTGGCGATGGTGGCGCCGAGGTTTGCAATCTGCAGCGGCGTGAGCAGCACCTCGCCCTGGCCGATGGAGATAGAGATGACGGTCAGTCCGCTCCATGAGCCTTTGTAAGCCTTGTCGTAGAACTGTGCATTGGGAATGAGTCCGCGCTTCTCGCCGGGCAGGTCGACGCCGAGCTTGTAGCCGAAGCCCATCGACACCATGTAGTCGCGCCACGTATTCATGGCATTCTGTACGGAGCCGTACTTCGACATGTTGGTGTTGATCATGTGGTAGAGTCCCCAGCAGAAGAATCCGTTGCATGACGTCGACAGCGCCGGCACCAGCGGCAGTGGCGAGCCGTGGCCGTGGCAGCCTACGTGGAGCCCCTTGAAGTAGAAGCCGCGGTGACAGCCGAAGGCGGTCTGCGGCGTGATGATGCCCTCGCTGAGGAAGGTCAGTCCCTGTGAGGTCTTGAACGTGGAGCCCGGCGGATAGAGCCCCATGATGGAGCGGTTGTAGAGTGGCTTCCATACGTTCTGGCTCAGCTCGATGTGCTTCTTTGAGCGCTGGCGGCCCACCATCAGCCGTGGGTCGTAGGTTGGCGACGAGACCATGCAGAGCACCTCGCCCGTCGTGGGGTCGATGGCCACGATAGAGCCTATCTTGTTCTGCATCAGTCGCTCGCCGAGGGCCTGCAGCTCGAAGTCGATGCTGAGTGTGAGGTTACGTCCGGGCTTGGGCTTGCTGTCGAGTGCGCCGTTCATGTAGCTGCCCTGTATGCGGCCGTGGGCGTCGCGCAGCAGGATCTTCACCCCCTTCTCGCCCCGGAGTTGCTTCTCGTAGCTGCGCTCCACGCCGCTCTTGCCGATGTAGTCGCCCGGCTGGTAGTAGTCGTCGGTCTCGATGTCAGCGGGCGACACCTCGGCGACGTCGCCCAGCACGTGGGCGGCATAGGGATACTGATACTGGCGGATGCTGCGTCGCTGTACGTAGAAGCCCGGGAATCGGTACATCTTCTCCTGGAAGACAGAGAACTCCTTGTCAGAGAGCTGACTCATGAAGATCTGCTGCGTGAAGCGCGAGTAGCCCGGGTTCAGGTTGCGGTCGGTGATGTTGTGCATACGGCGGTCGAACTCCTCGCGGGTAATGTTGAGGGCATTGCAGAACTCGGTGGTGTCGAGCCGTCCGCGGGCCTCGTTCATGACGACCATGATGTCGTAGGCGGGCTGGTTGAACACCAGCAGCTTGCCGTTGCGGTCGGTAATGACGCCGCGCGAGGGGAAGTCGATCTTCTTGAGGAAGGCGTTTGAGTCGGCACTCTTCTTATAGTCGTCGCTCGAAATCTGGAGCATGAACAGACGGATGATATAGACGACTACAATCAATATAGCCACCCCGCCTATGACCAGGCGACGACTCTCAAACGAATGGTCTTTCATCAGCTACTTACGGATAGTCTCAATTGTTACCAGCAGAACCATAGTCAGGACGGTGGTGCCGACAATGTTGAGGGCCCACTCCTGCCAATTGAAGAAGCCAAACGACTCGATGGTGAAGAACGCCAGGCAATGTACGAAGACGAGAATGGAGGCCAGCGTCAGGAACTTGCTGAAGCCCAGTGCCGCCACCGACGACTTGATGTTCTCGGCGGCATCGCGCGGCAGGAAGAGCTCGAGCACATAGGGCTGCAGAAATCCTACGAGCGTCAGGGCTGCGGCGGCCATGCCGGGCGTATCGGCGAAAACATCGACACTCAGTCCCAGGGCAAAGCTCCAGAGGAGGATGGCCCAGCGCGGATAGCTGCGGGGGAAGATGATAACAAAATAGACGTAGAGCAGCACCGTGGCGTAGCCGAACAGGTGGACGTGGTTGAACACCAACGCCTGTGCCAGACACAACGTCACGAAGTGGACTGCCCTTCTCAATGTATCAATACCCATTGCCTATATCTTTTTTCTGTTGAGTGTTGAATATTCCCGTTCCCGTTAACGTTACTTCCTCGGTGCCATGGTTATCGAGTCCCTCACCTGCTCCTCGAGGCGGAGGCGCTCGCCGATCGTCTTGTCGCTGATGACCATCACATCGCGCAGGCAGCCGAAGTCCGTCGCCAGGCGCACCTTCAGACGGTAGGACAGGCCGTCGGCCGAGTTATAGATTTTCTCAATCTTTCCGACCAGGACGCCCGGGGGGAAGATGGATGAGTAGCCGCTGGTCTCTACCCAGTCGCCGCGCTTGAAGCGGGCATGGCGTGGAATGTCCTCGACGTAGGCCACGGCGGCATCGCCGCCATACCACTGCAGGTAGCCGAAGTATCCGCGCCCACGGATGGCACAGCTGATGCGCGACGAGGTGACGTTCAGCACGGGAATCACCGAGGCATAGTGGTCGGAGACCAGATAGACCACGCCCACGACGCCGGTGCCACAGGCCACGCCCATGTCGCGCTCGACGCCGTCGAGGCGCCCGCGGTCGATGGTCATCAGGTTGTCGGCCTTGTCGAGCGTATTGGCGACGACCTTGGCCGGAATCAGCTGATACTGGCTGAGGAACTTCAGCTGCTCGAGCTCGGCCTTCGTGGTGTCCTTCGTCAGGTCGCCGTAGAGGCGGCGCAGCTGTGCCACCTGCCGCTCTAAGTAGAAGTTGCGGAGTGTGAGCTCTTCGTTGACGTGCTTCAGCGAGAAGAATGAGCGGACGGCCGAGTCCCACTCATAGACCTTTCCCGTCACGGCATTGGCCGACGTAAACAGCACGCTGCTCTGGTAGCTGTTCTTCTGGAACAGCAACACACCACTGGCCACTTCGAGCAATATCAGGAGAAACCAGTGGTGATACTTGGCTATGAACGCCAGGAGGTTCTTCATCCGCCTTCGTCAGTATTAACGTTGACGTTCGCGCCGACGTTATCTCATGAGGAACGAGAAGCGGTCGACGTTCTTCAGGGCGATGCCGGCGCCGCGTGCCACGCAGTGGAGCGGGTCCTCGGCAACGATGAAGGGGATGTTAATCTTGTCGGTCAGACGCTTGGCCAGTCCGCGGAGCAGGGCGCCGCCACCCGTGAGGTAGATGCCGTTCTTCACGATGTCGGCATACAGCTCGGGCGGCGTGTTCTCCAGAGCCGAGAGCACGGCGGTCTCAATGCGGGCCACCGTCTTGTCGAGACAGTGGGCAATCTCCTGATAGCAGACGGGCACCTCCATAGGCAGGGCCGTGATGCGGTTCGGGCCGTGGACGACGTAGTCCTCGGGAGCCTCGTCGCCCAGGTCGGTCAGGGCCGAGCCGACGTTGATCTTCACACGCTCGGCCATGCGCTCCGACACCTTCACGTTGTGCTGGCGCGACATATACTCCTGGATGTCGGCCGTCAGGTCGTCGCCGGCCACCTTGATGGAGTTGTTGGCAACGATGCCGCCGAGCGAGATGACGGCAATCTCGGTGGTGCCGCCGCCGATGTCGACAATCATGTTACCCTCGGGGGCCTCGACGTCGATGCCGATACCGATGGCAGCCGCCATCGGCTCGAAAATGAGGTAGACGTCGCGGCCGTCGGCATGTTCGGCAGAGTCGCGGACGGCACGCAGCTCGACCTCGGTCGAGCCCGACGGAACGCCGATCACCATGCGTAGCGACGGCGAGAAGAGGCGCGTGCCCGTGTGGACCATCTTGATCAGTCCGCGCATCATCTGCTCGCAGGCAGAGAAGTCGGCTATCACGCCGTCGCGCAGCGGACGGATGGTGCGTATGTTGTCGTGAGTCTTCTCGTACATCATCTTGGCCTTCTCGCCCACGGCAATCATCTTGTCGGTGCGGCGGTCGAGGGCAACGACGGAAGGCTCGTCTACGACGATCTTGTCATCACTGATAATAATCGTGTTGGCAGTGCCAAGGTCCATGGCTATCTCCTGGACAAAACTAAAAAATCCCATAATTCTTCAACCTTTCAATCCTTCAATCCTTCAATCTTTTTTCTTCTATCCTTTAATCCTTATCTGCGAACCAAGCGTGAATGGCAGTATCATAGTGTGAGCTGACGCCGAAGGCTTTCTCAGCGAAGGCCTTGCGCTGCTGGAGGGTCGTCGCGGCACCCTGAGCGTTGAGAATGTCGAGCAGTACGCCATACTCGGCCTTCGAGGGCACGATAACCACGTCGTTGAAGTTCTTGGCGGCTGCCCGGATGAGCGAGATGCCGCCGATGTCGATCTTCTCGATGATGTCGGCCTCGCCGGCGCCGCTGGCCACCGTCTGCTCAAAGGGGTAGAGGTCGACGACGACAAGGTCGATCTCGGGAATCTCGTATTTGGCCATCTGTTCGCGGTCGCCCTCATTGTCGCGGCGGCCGAGGATGCCTCCGAAGACCTTCGGATGGAGCGTCTTCACGCGGCCGCCCAGAATGGAAGGATAGGTCGTCAGCTCCTCGACCTTCTGACACTCATAGCCTAACGACTCAATAAAACTCTGAGTACCGCCCGTACTCAAGAACCTGACTCCCTCCTCGTTCAGCTTCTTCAACAGCTCGTCGAGGCCGTCCTTGTGGAATACCGACACCAATGCGGTCTTGATTTTCTTTGTTTCTGCCATTTCAGTATAACGTTATATGTACATAATAGATAATAGGGGTGCAAAGATAATAAAAAGTAGCGACTTTCTGCATCCCGAACGTTACTTTTTTTTATTTTTGCCAATTAAATTGTCGGAAGTCAAGAAACTCTCACTTTTTTTTCGTACCTTTGCCGCCCATGAGCAAACAGACAACCTATATCTTCGACCTCGACGGCACGCTGCTCGACACGCTCGGCGACCTGGCAGCGTCGGCCAACTACGCCCTGCGACAACACCGTCTACCCGAACACACGACCGACGACATACGCCGATTCGTGGGCAACGGCGTGCGCCGCCTGATAGAGCGGGCCGTTCCCCCAGGGACCGACCCGGCACAGACCGAGGAGGTGCTCGCCACCTTCCGCCGGTACTATATGCACCACGCCCTCGACACCACGCGGCCCTACGCCGGAATCGCCGAGACGCTGCACGAACTCAGGCGCAGGGGCTGCCCGATGGCCGTCGTCAGCAACAAGATGATGGCAGCCACGCAGGAGCTCGTGGCACACTTCTTCCCTGAAATCACCGTTGCCATCGGCGAGAACGAGGCAGCAGGCATCAGCCGCAAGCCGGCTCCCGACACCGTCGACGAGGCTCTCCGCCGGTTGGGCGCAGAAAGGCAGGCGGCCGTCTACGTCGGCGACAGCGAGGTCGACATCCTCACCGCCCGCAATGCCGGTCTGCCCTGCATCAGCGTGCTCTGGGGCTTCCGCGACCGCGAGTTCCTGCTGCGCCACGGCGCCACCCGGCTCATCAGTAGGCCCGAAGAGCTCGTAACGTGAACGCCTTGTAACGCGCTAAGTCTCAGCTTTGAGACGACTTGGCGCTATCAGAACTTATAGCGCAGGCCGGCGAGGAAGATACCCTGCTCACCTGTACCCAGCTCAAGGAAGCCGCGGAAAGCGCTGCCAAACTCCATGCCGACGAGCGAAACCTGCCAGTTGACGGAAGAACTCGACTTGCTGTCGCCAATGCCCGAGTCGCTGCATATCGTTACACCGACACCCAGCTTGGAGTACATACTGAAGTGCGACTTGTTCAGCCAGTTATACTTCACCGAAGGCATAATCGTGTAGAACGTCGACTTGGCATCGTCATCGTCCGACCATTTGCAGCCGTCGACGGCAAAGATAGCGCCGACACCGAGGTTGGTAATCGGACGGTAGAAATACTCCACACTGACGGGGCCCCAGTAGTTCTTCTGATCGCCCGTAAAGATACCACTGTAGATTGTCGAGATCAAGTAGGTATTCGAGCCGAAGCCGTAGGCGACGCTCACCTCGTTTCGCCACTCGTCCTGTGCACTGACGTTCACGGTAGCCATCATGGCAGCTACTACCATCAGAAAAATCTTTTTCATACTCCTAAAGTTATAACGGCAGACTGTCTGTTTATGAAGATTTGACACATAAAAGAAAAAAACGGGCTACTTCCTCTGTAACCCTGATGCTCGGCGTAGCGGGAGCCGGGATTGAACCGGCGACCTCATGATTATGAATCATGCGCTCTAACCAGCTGAGCTATCCCGCCATCATCATTTTGCGGTGCAAAGGTACACTATTTTTTCGAATTGGCAAAATTTCCTCAAGAAATATTTTATTTTTCACAAAAAAAAGCGTAAATTTGCCCCAAAATTAGCAATACTAACCTGGATTTCCATGAATACTAAAAAGCAAAAGCTATATTTAGAATATCCGCTGACGACGAAATCGTACAACATCGTCTGGGAACAGATAAGCACGGCTCACGGCCTGAGAAGATGGCTGGCAGACTACGTCGAGGAACAGGGCGACGACATCATCTCGCTGACGTGGGGCGAGGTGTGGACGGAGCATCATACCCTGGAGGCGAAAATCATTGAACGCTACCGCAACAGCCACATCAGGCTGCAATGGGTGAACGAGGAGGACCCCGACGCTTACTGGGAGATGCGCATCGGCAAGAGCGAGATAACAGACGAACTATGCCTGTATGTCGAGGACTTCGCGCTGCCAGAAGACATCGACGACCTGCACGACCTCTGGGACGGCAATATGGAACGCCTCCACCAGGCAAGCGGCATTTAGGTTCGCTCCTCGAGGCCGCCTCGGGGCCGCCTCGGGGCCGCTCACTGCGCTTGCTGCTTCAGCAGTTCGATGAGCAAGACAACGTCGGTAATGTCCAAGCGTCCGTCGCCGTTGACGTCCTCCGGAGCGTATGGGGCTACGGTGCTGCCGCTGCTGCGAGTAATCGTCTGAATCATACTTCTCACATCGTATGAATCTAGGGAACGGCTATGGATGGCATCGCCCACAGGGCAGACAACTAGGTTCATCGAGAAGGTAAAGCCCTTATAAGATACCTGAATCTTATCGTAGCCCACACTTACACCCGTGACTATGCCCGTTGCGGGGTCGTAGGTTGCCTTGCTACCAGAAATGCTGATGTCTAATTCCCTTCCAGAGGGGTTGACGAGCAAGTTGTCTTGCTCCGGGTGGAACGAGCGTCCTATGGCGAGATATACATCACTCATAGCCCAATAGAAATCGACGACTTCCAACTCGTACGTAACGGTCTTGGGTGAATACGCCTCGTTGCCGTCGAAGATGGCACTGATGGTGGTCGTGCCAAGAGCCAGAAGAGTTACGTTGCCTGTTTCGTCAATGGTGGCCACGGCGGGGTCACTGCTCGTGTAGCGGACGGGGAGGTTGTCGGAATTCGAGAGTGTCGGACTGTAGAACGTTTGGCCAAGCTGGCCGATCGTGTAATTGGCAGACCAAGAGAAATTCGGCTTTAGCCGGGTTACCGTCAGGGTAAAACTACTCGTTGCGGGAGCGTATTTTTCGTTGCCGTCGAAAGTAGCGGTAATAGTGGCCTCGCCTATTCCTTTTAGAGTGATCTTTCCCGTAGCATCAACAGTTGCTACCGTGGGGGTGCTGCTATCGTAGGTAACGGGCAGCCCTTCCGGTGTTGAGTGGATGTAGGCATCGCAAGTAGCTCCATAGGTATAAGTAGATTTTGCATTTCTCCATTGGAGAGAGACAGTTTGTGGCTTGACAATCAATTTACAGGTTCTGGTATTGGGCAGATACTGATCATCACCGTCATAGATGGCACTGAGGTTTGTCTCTCCAGATTTAAGGACGGTTATATTAGCTTTACTATCAATAGTGGCTACACTGGGGTCGCTACTCTCAAAATGAATCGGGTATTTGTTACTATTTTTGAAAGTATATATAGGCAAACCAGAAATATTTTTGGGATTATCATTGTATGTTACAGTTGATTCCACACGGTTCCACCCGCCAACATCAGCTGAAGAGAGGACGGTCACTTCCATGGTCACAGTAGCTGGTCTGTAAGTGGCGTTTCCATAGAAGTACGCAGTAACCTTAGTCGTACCATAGCCGATTGGAGTCACCGTAAAGTCGTCAGTTATTCTGACGATACCTGACTTACTAACGGAGCATTTATTGATCGGCAGGTTGTAGGGATTAGACAAGGTGCCAATGTTATCGCTGCGACCGACCCTTATAGACTCATACGGCCATGATATGCGTGAATCTTTGCGGGTTTCAGGACCTATATACACTGGATCCCCTGTGGAGAGAGTGCTTAAATCAAGGGGAGTAGCCCCTACAGGAAGTAATACGGCACTGTTGTTCTGCAGGTCAACATACGACCAGTTGTAGTACTTACTGATAGCATCGGCTTTGAATATGCCCCCGTTGACAATTAGATGAGCTAAATTTGGTTTACATTCACCCTGTATTTCAAGAGTTGCGTTCTTAATTACTGCGGAACTGTACTGTTGCATCACAAAATTAGTATATGTATATGTTCTGTCGAGAACAAGTTTACCTGTACCAGAGAAGGTCAGTATCCAATCCCACGCAAATCCGGACGCTTCCAGCGCATATGAAGCTGCACCAACCTTGTTGTTGCCTATCAGCTCTATCTCGTCATCTTGTTGCGAGTTGAGGTAATAAAGTGCCCTTTGAGCCTTGTTAGTAACTAACGTAAAGTTGTTAAGTGTCAGTTTTCTCTTTTGGGAGTCGTACTTCATAACGCCTGTAGCCTTCACCCCTGAATAGTGGTTGTTGATGGCCTTAGTCAGGTCATTCTTGTTTGCGTCAGTCACTTCAATATCGAACACATAAAGTCCGTAATTGGCTGCTCCTGCCTTTGCTACCACTGCCATGAGGGCCATGAGTAGTATGAAAAATCGTCTTTTCATCGTTGTTGTTGTTGGTCTTTTGAGGGTTGTCGAATGAGTAATTTCGGTGCAAAGATAATAAAAAAAACGGTACGCCCCAAATTTTTGGCCTGTTTTTTGGGGAAAAGTTTGCTGAGCTGCGTAAAAAACCCGCGGCCTTCTGCCCAAAACCCGCCGCCTTTTCACAAAAACCCGCCGCCTTTTCCCCAAAACCCGCCACCTTTTCACATTCAGCCCATCTACCTTCAACCTCAAACCTTCAACCTCAAACCTCACCCCCCAGGTGTCGGTTCAGGTGTCGGTTCCCCCTCCGAAGGCGGTCGTCGAGGGCCGTTTTTCCCGATGGAACCGCCCTTTTTTGCATATATAGTTGTCAATAGCAGGTTTTATCCTACACTTCCTACACTTCCTACACCTAAAAAAGAGGGGCAGGTGTAGGAAGTGTAGGAAGTGCAGGATGTTTTCTGTTATTCGAAGTATTAGGAGCGGCTACGGTTCTGGGCGAACGCCGCGAGTGGGCCTCCGGGGCAGGTGCGGGGCCGACAAGCGAGGATTTGGAGGTAGCTTTCGCGGCGAGCAGCGACGCAAAACCATAAAAGATGTTAAAAAGATAGGGTCAATCATCGCGCCGTCGCCGCTAATTGCCAACTTTTTATTACCTTTGCAGCCGCTTTCCGCGTAATCGCTGGCAGGAAGATAGGAGAGTTGCCTGTTATGTTGCGTTGGAACGATACAACAACCGTTTAATGATGTATTACAAAAATGGATTTAATTAAAGTTGCTGAAGAAGCATTTGCAACCGGCAAGAAGTACCCGGAGTTTAAGGCCGGTGACACGATTACTGTCGCTTACAAAATTATCGAGGGTTCCAAGGAGCGTATCCAGCTCTACCGTGGCGTCGTCATCAAGATATGCGGCCATGGTGACAAGAAGCGTTTCACCGTCCGCAAGATGTCGGGCACGGTGGGTGTAGAGCGTATCTTCCCCATCGAGTCGCCGAACATCGATTCTATCGAGGTGAACAAGATCGGTAAGGTGCGTCGCGCCAAGCTCTACTACCTGCGCAAGCTCACCGGTAAGGCAGCACGCATCAAGGAGAAGCGTCGCCCCGTCGCTGCAGAGTAATCCTAACAGTGATAAGAAGGCTCAACCGCGGGTTGAGCTTTTTTTGTTGTAGTTCTCGTCGGCACTGACGTCGCCGTGGAGCGCGTTCTGAAACGAGTCCCAGTCCTGGAAGCCCACCAGCAGCGACAGCCGGTCGAGCGTCTTGCGGTCGGGTTTGTGAAGCAGTTCCTTCTCTACGGCCGTCAGCAGTTTCTTCAGCGCCAAGTGTTTCTTTTCCATAATTTTTGAATTTTGCTGCAAAATTACAAAATTATTTCGTACCTTTGCACACAAAACGACAAAAAACGCAAAAGCACAATGAAAGAATTAGCACTGAAGTACGGATGCAATCCGAACCAGAAGCCTTCGCGCATCTTCATGCAGGAGGGCGAGTTACCCATCGAAGTGATCAACGGCCGGCCTGGCTACATCAACTTCCTCGACGCCTTCAACGCCTGGCAGCTCGTCAGGGAGCTGAAGGAGGCCACGGGGCTGGCTGCCGCCGCGTCGTTCAAGCACGTCAGCCCGGCCGGAGCCGCCGTGGGGCTGCCGCTGACCGACACGCTGAAGAGGATTTACTTCGTCGACGACGTCGAGGGGCTCGACCAGTCGCCCATCGCCTGTGCCTACGCGCGTGCCCGCGGCGCCGACCGTATGTCGTCGTATGGCGACTTCGTAGCCCTGAGCGACACCTGCGACAAGACGACGGCTCTGCTGCTGAAGCGCGAGGTGAGCGACGGCGTGATTGCCCCCGCCTATACCGACGAGGCCATCGAGATTCTGAAGGACAAGCGCAAGGGAACCTATAACGTCATCAAGATCGACCCGGCTTACCGACCCGCCCCCGTGGAGACGAAGCAGTGCTTCGGCATTACCTTCGAGCAGGGGCGCAACGAGATACGCCTCGACGACCCCGCCCTGTTTGAGAACATCCCGACGCAGAACAAGACCTTCACGGCAGAAGCCCGCCGCGACCTGATAATCGCACTCATCACGCTGAAGTACACGCAGTCGAACTCCGTCTGCTACGTCAAGGACGGACAGGCCATCGGCATCGGCGCCGGACAGCAGAGCCGCATACACTGCACCCGCCTCGCCGGCAACAAGGCCGACATCTGGTGGCTACGCCAGCACCCGAAGGTAATGGCGCTGCCCTTCAAGGAGGGCATCCGCCGAGCCGACCGCGACAACACCATCGACGTCTACATCTCGGAGGACGAGCACGACGACGTGCTGCGCGACGGGGCCTGGCAGCAGTTCTTCACCGAGCAGCCCGACGTGCTGACCCTGGAGGAGAAGAAAGCCTGGATAGCCCAGAACACGAAGGTGGCCCTCGGCAGCGACGCCTTCTTCCCCTTCGGCGACAACATCGAGCGCGCCCACAAGAGCGGCGTGGAGTATATTGCCCAGGCCGGCGGCTCGGTGCGCGACGACCACGTCATCATGACCTGCGACAAGTATGGCATCGCCATGACGTTCACGGGCGTGCGCCTGTTCCACCATTAAGACGACTCACACCACAGCCCCTCCCGGCAAGGGAGGGGAAACACAATGACCACCTAAAGTATGACAGGCGAAGAGGACTTCCAGAAGATCTTGGAAAACGGCATCTCGTTCGGGCGGGGCGGCGACCGCCGCGACCCGAACGACGGCAAGGTGAAGACCAAGGCCAAGAAGAAGCAGTACATCACCGGTGCGCACGGCTCGGGGGCGGCCCGCCAGAAGGCTAAGTACCGCGAACAGCGCGCCAACCGCAAGCATCGCTAACAGTGTGGGCAGGTTTTCCTGCCCGCGCTTTTTTTATTCCACGCGCAGCACCTGGTCGCAGTAGTCGACGACGGCCGGGCGGTGGGTGATGAAGATGACGGTCTTCTGACTGTCTGACAGGATGTTCTGCAGCAGCTGCCGCTCCGTGTCAGGGTCGAGGGCCGACGTGGCCTCGTCGAACAGCATGATGCTGCGGCCACGGAGCAGGGCGCGGCCAATGGCGATGCGCTGGGCCTGGCCCTCGCTGAGCCCGCCGCCGGCCTCGGTGCAGACGGTGTCGAGCCCCTGAGGGAGGTCGGCAACGAAGTCGCCGCAGACCAAGCGGAGGACGCGCCAGAGGTCGGCGTCGGTGGCATCGGGGCGGGCGATGAGCAGGTTCTCGCGGATGGTGCCGCTGAGCAGGGTGTTGCCCTGAGGCACGTAGACGAAGTTGCAGCGGTGGAGGGGGGAGATTTCCTCGGCCTTGTCCTGATTATAGATTCTGACCTGCCCCGACTTCGGCCGGATAAGGGCCAGAATCAGGCGGACGAGCGTCGTCTTGCCGCCACCGGTCTCGCCGAGTATGGCCGTACACGTGCCGGGGCGGAAGTCGAACGACAGCTGGTTGATGACGGGGGCCGGCGAGTCCTCGTAGCCGTAGGTGACGTTGCTGAACTTCACGCCGCAGGGTGCCGCCATCTCGATGCCGTCGCCCTGCTGCTCCTGCGGGGCCTCCTCCAGCTCCATCAGTCGCTCGGCCGAGGTGAAGACGCTTACGAAGGCGGGAGCCAGGCGCGTCAGGTCGCGCGCCGGGCCCTGAATGCGGTAGACCAGCTGCAGGAAGGCCGTCATCTGGCCGAAGGTGATGGTGCGCGCACTCAGCCTGACGGCTCCCCAGAGGAAGGCGATGAGATAGCCCAACGAGAAGCCGCCGTTGACGAAGAGGTTGCTGGCTATCGAGAACTTGGTGCGCTGGCGCACGTGATAGCGCAGCTCCGACTGCGTGTCGCCGAGACGGTCGACCATCTGGCCGCCGGCCTCCAGCGTCTTGATGAGCATACGGTGCTGTACGGTCTCGGTCAGCAGGCTCTGCACCTCGCTGTCGCTCTTGCGCACCCGGCGGGTGTACTTCCGCATCTGAGCCACATAGATGCGGCTGACGAGGATGAACAGCGGGAGTATGCCCACGGTGATGAGGGCCAGCCACACGTCCATCTGGAACAGATAGAAGAAGGCACCGAGGAAGAGGGCCAGCGTGGAGAGCGTGTTGGGCAGCGTCTCGGTGATGAACGTCACCACCGTCTGCACGTCCTGTTCCAGACGGTTGATGACGTCGCCGCTGTGGTGGGAGTCCTTGCTCTGCCATTCGGCCCGCAACAGGCGGACGAGCATCTGCTGCTGCATCAGGTTCTGGGCCTTGACACCGAGGATGTTCTTGATCCACACCCGCGAGATGCCCAGTGCGAACTCGGCCAGGATAACAACTCCCATCATGGCAACCCCCCAGTAGACAGACCCCGCGACGACGCCCGTCGCCTTGTCGATGGTGTGCTGCATGACCCAGACCATCAGCAGGCTGCACACCACGCCCAGCATTCCGATGGAGGCATTGAACAGCGCCTGTGTGCGGTTGCCGCGCAGCACGCGCCACAGCCATCTGACAATCTGCCGGATGGTGTACTTGCTTTCCGGATTATGTAGCTTCTCTATCAGTTTCATCTTCGCTCAACACTTGACACGTCACCTGACATCGGCTCCCCACATCATTTTCTCACGCAGAGTCGTGAAGTACAGTACTGGTTGTTGGAGCGCTTCACCACATTTATATTATATGGGGCACGGCGCAGCGTGATGCGCGTCTCCTCGCAGCACTTCTCAGAACGGCCGTCGATGGCCACCAGGAAGGAGTGGCTGCGGCTCTCGACGTCGAGCGTGACAACCGCCTTGTCGGGGATGACGATGGGGCGGATGTTCAGCGAGTGAGGCGCCACGGCCGTCATCAGCAGCACGCCCGTGCCGGGCACGATGATGGGGCCGCCGTTCGACAGCGAGTAAGCCGTGGAGCCGGTCGGCGTCGAGACGATCAGTCCGTCGGCCTGATAGGTGGTCAGGTGGTGGCCGTCGATGCTGGCGCGGATGCTGATCATCGAGGCCGTGTCGCGCTTCAGCACGGCCACGTCGTTCAGGGCGCAGTTCATCGAGCGCAACGGCTCGCCGTCGGCCTCGACCTGGATGACGGCGCGGCTCTCGACGACGAAATCGTCGGCATAAAGAGCGTTCAGGCACGACTCGATGTCGCTGGGGGCAATGTCGGCGAGGAAGCCGAGCCGCCCCATGTTGACACCGATGATGGGAATCTGGCGGCCGCCCACGCGGTTGGCAGTCTTCAGGAATGTGCCGTCGCCGCCCATCGAGATGGCGAAGTCGGCCTCGAAGTCGCTCTCGGTGAAGACCTTTGCCGCCGGGACGTTGATCATCTGGTCGTTCATGAGGAAGTCATAGAACTCGCGGTCAACGAACAGTTCTGCCTCTCGCTCACTGAGACATGACAGCACTTTCTGTATCGCTGCCGACTTCTTTGTCTGGTAGATATTGCCGAAAAGGGCGAACTTTAGCTTGCGTTGCGTCATTTTTTTGCCTTGATTGTTCGTGGTTTCAGAATTTATTATTATCTTTGCGCTGCAAAGATACTTATTTTCCACGAAAAGAAGAAAAGATTATGGCAAAAGTTTATGTTTTCCTGGCTGACGGCTTCGAGGATGTCGAGGCCCTCATCCCCATTGATGTGCTGCGCCGAGGCGGCGTAGAGGTAGTAACGGTGAGCACGACGGACTTCCCACTGGTGGAGTCGGCGCACGGCGTCGCCATCGAGGCCGACCTGCAGTTTGAGCAGTGCGACTTCGCCGATGCCGACCTGCTGATGCTGCCCGGCGGTATGCCCGGAGCGGCCAACCTATATGCCCACGAGGGTGTCTGCAAGGCCGTCTGCGAGCAGGCAGCAGCGGGCAAGAAGGTGTCGGCCATCTGTGCCGCCCCTGCCGTGGTGCTGGCTCCGCTCGGACTCCTTGAGGGCAAGCGTGCCACGTGCTATCCGGGCTTCGAACAGGCCTTGGAGGGTGCCACGTACACCGCCGACCTCGTCACCGTCGACGGCAACATCACCACGGCCGAAGGCCCCGCCGCCGCCTTCCCCTACGCCTACGAACTGCTGAGCCAGCTGGTCAGCAAGCAGGTGAGCGACCAGGTGGCCGAAGGTATGCGCTATAAGCATCTGATGCAGCGGTAACCCCGGGCATCGGACTGGCTTTCCGGGCATCGGACTGAACGGACGGACACGGACTGGCTTTTTCGGGAGCAGCGGACGGGACGGAAGGGAGCGGACTGGCTTTTCGGGAGCAGCGGACTGGACGGACGGACACGGAATTGCTTTTTCGGAGGCATCGGACGGAGCGGACGGACACGGACTGGCTTATTCGGGAGCAGCGGACGGGACGGACGGGAGCGGACTGGCTTTTCGAGGGCATCGGACGGAGCGGACGGGACGGACGGGAGCGGAATTGCTAAGAGGATAGACGGACGGGAGGAGGGCATCATTATTAAAAGAGAAATATGTTATACTACGAGGAACTTTCAAACAGATATGTTATACTACGAGGAACTTTCAAACAGGATACTAGAGGCGTACTTTCGAGTGTTTAAGCATCTAACGACAGGCTTGTTAGAGTCTGTCTATGAGAATGCGTTATGCATAGAGTTCGACGAGATGGGTATCCCATACGAACGACAAAAACACCTTAGTATATATTACAAAGGTCAGAACATCGGAGATTTCGTTCCCGACATTTTGGTCGACAATAAAATCATACTGGAACTAAAATCTATTCCTGTACTCACCCCGGCAAACGCTGCACAGCTCATCAACTACCTGAAAATTACGCAACTCAAAGTCGGCTACCTGCTAAACTTTGGCGAAGCCCGCGACTATAAACGGATTCTCAACTCCAAAAGTCCAGACCAACCATAAAGTCCGAAACTGTCCGTCAAGTCCGAAGCAAGAAAGTCCGTCAAGTCCGAAGCAAGAAAGTCCGTCAAGTCCGATGCAAAGAAACAGTCCGTCAAGTCCGATGCAAGAAAGTCCGAGAAAGTCCGACAAGTCCGATGCAAACAAAGTCCGAGAAAGTCCGTCAAGTCCGATGCAAAGAAAGTCCGAGAAAGTCCGTTAAGTCCGATGCAAAGAAAGTCCGAGAAAGTCCGACAAGTCCGATGCAAAGAAAGTCCGAGAAAGTCCGACAAGTCCGACAAGTCCGATGCAAAGAAAGTCCGAGAAAGTCCGTCAAGTCCGATGCAAAGATAGTCCGAGAAAGTCCGTTAAGTCCGATGCAAAGAAAGTCCGAGAAAGTCCGACAAGTCCGATGCAAACAAAGTCCGAGAAAGTCCGTTAAGTCCGATGCAAGAAAGTCCGAGAAAGTCCGTTAAGTCCGATGCAAAGAAACAGTCCGTTAAGTCCGATGCAAAGAGACAGTCCGATGCATGAAAAGGAAAGAAGTAAAATGACAGATTACGTAATCATCGTAGCAGGCGGCAAGGGCCTGCGTATGGGCAGTGACATTCCCAAGCAGTTTCTGCCCGTCGGCGGGCGGCCGGTGCTGATGCGCACCATAGAGCGGTTCCGCGAGTATTCGGCCACCCTGCAGATCATCCTGGTGCTGCCCGCAGCGCAGCAGCAGTACTGGCAGCAGCTATGCCAAGAGCATCACTTTCCCCTTCCGCGACAGAGGGGTGACGGTGGCTCGTCATACCTGTTAGCCGACGGCGGCGAGACCCGCTTCCACTCCGTGCAGCACGGCCTCGCCCTCATCCCCGACGATGCCCGGGGCGTCGTCGGCGTTCACGACGGCGTGCGTCCGTTCCCCTCGGTCGAGGTCATCGCCCGCTGCTACGAGACGGCTCGCAGCGAGAAGGCCGTCGTCCCCGTCGTCCCCGTCGTCGAGACCCTGCGCCACGTCACCGAAGGCACCAAACCCCGTGGCGACTACCGCCTCGTGCAGACCCCGCAGACCTTCGACATCCAACTGCTAAAAGCCGCCAACCGGCAGCCCTACCGCGAAGACTTCACCGACGATGCCTCCGTCGTCGAAGCCTATGGGCACCCCATCACCCTCGTCGACGGCAACCGCGAGAACATCAAGATCACCACCCCCTACGACCTGCGAATAGCCGAAGCACTGATATAGATGGACATTCTGCAGCAGGACATCATGTACTTGCCGGGCGTAGGCCCCAACCGCAAGAAGATACTCAGCGAGGAGCTGGGCATCCAGACCTACGGCGACCTGCTGGAGTACTATCCCTACAAGCACGTGGACCGCTCGCGCGTCTACACCGTCCACGAGCTGACGGGCGACATGCCGTTCGTCCAGGTCGTGGGCACCATCCTGAGTTTCGAGACGTTCAAGATGAGTGCGCGTAAGGAGCGCGTCGTCGGCCACTTCAGCGACGGCACGGGCATCATCGACCTGGTGTGGTTCGGCGCCGGCGGCAAGTATGCCAAGCAGAACTACCGCATCGGCACGGAGTACCTGGTGTTCGGCAAGCCCACCGTCTTCAACAACCGCATACAGGTGAGCCATCCCGACATCGACGAGGCCTCGAAGGTTGACACCTCGGCGATGGGGATGCAGCCCTACTACAACACGACGGAGAAGATGAAGAAGCGCGGACTCACCTCGCGCTCGGTAGAGCGGATAGTCAAGACGCTGCTCGAAAAGCTGACGTCGCCCGTCGGCGAGACCATGCCCGACTTCATCACCGCCAAGCTGCACCTGATGGGCCGCGACGAGGCCCTGCGCACCCTGCACTACCCCCGGAACGCCCGCGAGCTGGAGCGTGCCCGCGCCCGTCTGAAGTTCGAGGAACTGTTTTTCGTACAGCTTAATATATTAAGGTACGCGCGCGACCAGCGCCGCAAGTACCGGGGCTACGTGTTCAGCCACGTCGGCGAGGCGTTCAACGACTTCTACCACAACCACCTGCCCTTCCCGCTGACTGAGGCGCAGAAGCGCGTCGTCCGCGAAATCCGCCGCGACATGGGCGGCGGCCGCCAGATGAACCGACTGCTGCAGGGCGACGTCGGCTCGGGCAAGACCCTCGTCGCCCTGATGTCGATGCTCATTGCCATCGACAACGGCTACCAGGCCTGCATCATGGCCCCCACGGAAATCCTGGCCGAACAGCACCTGCAGACCATCCGCCAGTTTCTCGGCGACATGCCCATCCGCGTGGCCCTGCTGACGGGCATCGTCAAGGGGAAACGGCGAAAGGAGGTCAACGAGGGCCTGCTCGACGGCACCATCCAGATCCTCGTCGGCACCCACGCCGTCATCGAGGACACCGTGCAGTTTGCCCGCCTCGGCTTCGTCGTCGTCGACGAGCAGCACCGCTTCGGCGTGGCCCAGCGTGCCAAGCTCTGGAGCAAGAGCGCCAACCCGCCCCACGTCCTCGTGATGACGGCCACGCCCATTCCCCGCACACTGGCCATGACGCTCTACGGCGACCTCGACGTGAGCGTCATCGACGAGCTGCCGCCGGGCCGCAAGCCCGTGGCGACGCACCACTTCTTCGACTCGCGCGTCACGTCGCTCTACAACGGCATCCGCCAGCAGATCAACCAGGGCCGTCAGGTCTACTGCGTGTTCCCGCTCATCGAGGAGAGCGAGAAGATCGACCTGAAGAATCTGGAACAGGGTTACGAGACGCTCTGCCAAGCCTTTCCCGAGTTCCGCCTCAGCAAGGTCCACGGCAAGATGAAGCCCGCCGACAAGGAGGAGGAGATGCGGCGATTCGTCAGCGGCGAGACGCAGATCCTCGTCGCCACAACCGTCATCGAGGTGGGCGTCAACGTGCCCAACGCCTCGGTCATGGTCATCTTCGACGCCCAGCGCTTCGGGCTCTCACAGCTCCACCAGCTGCGCGGCCGCGTGGGGCGCGGCGCCGACCAGTCGTTCTGCCTGCTGGTCACGCCTTACAAGCTGAGCGAAGAGACCCGCAAGCGCATCGACATCATGTGCGACACCAACGACGGCTTCCGCATTGCCGAGGCCGACCTGAAGCTGCGCGGCCCCGGCGACCTCGAGGGCACCCAGCAGAGCGGCATGGCCTTCGACCTGAAGATTGCCGACATTGCCCGCGACGGCCAGCTCGTCCAGATGGCCCGCGACGAGGCTCAGCTCATCATCGACGATGACCCTGCCTGCACCTCGGAGAAGTACCAGATTCTGTGGAACCGACTGCGGCAGCTTCGCAAGACAAACATCAACTGGGGGGTCATCTCCTGACGATGCGCTATTGATTGTCATTTCCACTTTTTATCCTACACTCCCTACACTCCCTACACCTGACAGCGCCTGACAGAATATTCATGCACGCCGTGGAGCTGCACTGGGAAAAACCGCCGCTTTTTCCGGAAAACCCGCCGCTTTTTCCGGAAAACCCGCCGCCTTTCGGCCAAAAAGTGCCGCCCACCGCCGAGTGCATATTCATTCATAAGGCAGGTGTAGGTTCGGGTGTAGGATATCCGGACAACCAGCACCCGAAAACCATACTGACATTCAAGCAGTTAAGCACAAGGTGCAGGAAGTGTCGGTTATTTCTGTTTTTGCCTTCACATATAGAGGAAACAGGCTGACGGTGCAGTCGACCGCAACCGCACAAGTGTTAAAAGACCCCAAAACTATGTTAAGGAATAAAAGCAACCCATTGGCTTTCGCTATTTTTTTCGTAACTTTGCATCCGAGTTTTTTCTTTTGCGGAAACTCAACCTAATAAACAACTCAAATCGACCGAAGAATAATGATTAAGACTTTAAAGAAGATTTTTGCAATAGCTCTGGTGTCAGTCGTTACCGTTCCTATGCAGGGACAGGATCTCTTGGCACGCCAGGCTCCCATTGACCGTAAGATGAAAGCCGTCGACTCAGTGGCACTGAGCCGACTGATTCAGTTTGAGCAGATGGCATCGCCCGCAGCCGACCTCTATCAGGACTGGGAGAACTACACCGCCCACCGCGAGACGGCACTGCCCGACACCTTCCGCATTGACCTCCGCGGCTTCGTCATGCCCACCGACAGCCGGGTGCTCACCTCGAACTTCGGTGCCCGCTGGGGACGCCAGCACAAGGGGCTCGACATCAAGGTCTACATCGGCGACACCATCCGTGCCGCTTTCTCGGGCAAGGTGCGCGTGGTGCGCTATGAAGCCAACGGCTACGGCAACTTCGTCGTCATCCGCCACTTCAACGGACTGGAGACCATCTACGGCCACATGTCGAAGCACTTGGTGAAGCCCGACCAGGAAGTACGTGCCGGCGACCCCATCGGACTGGGCGGCAACACGGGACGCTCCACCGGCTCACACCTGCACTTCGAGACGCGCCTCTGCGGCGTGGCCCTCAACCCCGCGCTGATGTTCGACTTCCGCAACCAGGACGTCACGGGCGACTTCTACACATTCCGCAAGAGCACCTACTCGCGCGAGTCGGCCCAGGCCACCCGCCTGCGTGGTGTCAGCGGCTCGTCAGCTTCGAGCACCGGCGACCAGCTCTATGCCGAGAACACCAGCAAGAAATCGTCAAACAAGCGCAGCACCGCCGGCACCCGCTTCCACAAGGTGCAGAAGGGCGAGACCCTCTACTCCATCGCCCGCAAGCGCAACACAACCGTCAACGCTATCTGCAAGCTGAACGGCATCGGCAAGAACTCGAAGCTGCGCACCGGACAGATCCTGAAGTATAATTAACACCGAAGCCTCGAAGCACCGAAGCCCCGAAAAAAAACAAAAGGAAAAGATGAAGAGAATCCTTCTTTGCGCTGTCCTCGCCATCTTCGCCATCGGCAACATCGCCAACGGCAAGGTGAAGAAGAGCGCCAAGAAAAAGACACACAATACCACCATCGTCGCCACCCAGCAGGAGCGCTACGACGAGATTGACAACTACGACTTCCTCTACGCCGGAGCCAACGACGACCTGAACCTCGACTACGACGTGGCCACCGTCAACTGCCTGCTCGACGAGGCCGTCCGCCACATCGGCGCACGCTACCGCAGCGGCAGCAAAGGGCCCAACGCCTTCGACTGCTCAGGCTTCACCAGCTACGTCTACCGACAGATGGGCTACGCCGACATCGGTGCCTCGTCGCGCGACCAGTATGCCCGCAACATACCCGTCAGCCGCAGCGAGATGCAGCGCGGCGACCTGGTGTTCTTCACCAGCCCCAACTCCGGCCGCAGCGTCGGCCACGTAGGCATCGTTGTCGACGTAGACCCGATTACCCACAGCTTTAACTTCATCCACGCCAGCAGCAGCTCAGGCGTGAAGATTACAAACTCTAACGAAGGTTTCTATGCTCGCCGCTTTATTGGTGTGCGCCGCGTTATGTAGCACACCCGCCTCAGCCGCCAACCCTAACGATACCCTCACCGTCGCCATGTGCGGCGACATCATGATGGGTACCACCTTCCCCTCAGTACAACTGCCGGCCAACGGCGGCGCCGACCTGTTCAAGGATGCCGGCCCCGTATTCCAGCGGGCCGACCTGGCCGTCGGCAATCTTGAGGGCACCCTCTGCGACGGCGGACACAGCACAAAGGGCGAAGGGCCCAACGTCTACTCCTTCCGCACGCCGACAACCTACGTACAATGGCTCAAGCAGGCCGGTTTCGACTTTCTGAGCATGGCCAACAACCACGCCAACGACTTCGGGCAGGAGGGCATACTCAGCACTGAGCGTATGCTCGAGCAGGAAGGCATCAAGTTCGCCGGCATCGAGGGCCGCACAGAGACAGCCGTCATCGAGCGCAAGGGGCTCCGCATCGGTCTCTGCGCCTTCGGACATAACTCCTACACGCTGAAGCACACCGACCTCAGCACCGTCGGCCGCATCCTCGCCGACCTGAAGCAGCGGTCAGACATCATCGTCGTCTCATTCCACGGCGGCGCCGAAGGCCGAACCAAGAGCCACCTGCCCAACGGCCCGGAGACGTTCCTCGGCGAGAACCGCGGCGCCCTGCGCGAGCTGGCCCACTATTGCATCGACCACGGGGCCGACCTCGTCTACGGGCACGGACCCCACGTCGTCCGAGCCGTCGAGGTCTACGACGGCCGCTTCATCGTCTACAGTCTCGGCAACTTCTGCACGCCCTACGGCATGAGCCTCACCGGCATCTCCAGCTATGCCCCCGTCATCGAGGTGAAGATGGGCCGCGACGGGCGCTTCTTCAAAGGCCAAATCCACTCCTTCGTCCAGCAGAAGGGCATCGGCCCGCGCCACGACAGGAGCGGCAGCGTAGCCCGCGAGATGAAGCAGCTCAGCGAGGCTGACGTGCCGCAGAGTCAGGCCCGCATCGACGGTGCCGGCCACATCACACTGAAATAAGCATTACCCCACCCTATAACTACTATCATGGAATACATGTCACAAGAGGGCTACGACAAGCTCGTAGCCGAATTACGCCAGTTAGAAACCGTCGAACTGCCACAGGTGAGAGACGCCATAGCCGAGGCACGCGACAAGGGCGACCTCAGCGAGAACTTCGAGTACCACGCAGCCAAGCGCGAGCAGTCGCGCCTGCTCGGGCGCATCCGGTTCAAGCAGCGCGTGCTCGAGAATGCCCGTGTCATCGATATGTCGAGACTCAGCGCCGACACCATCCAGCTGCTCAGCAAGGTCGAGATGACCAACCTCGCCAACGGCAGCCGCATGACCTACACAATTGCCAGCCCCCACGAGGCCGACCTGCGCGAGGGCAAGATTTCCGTCAACTCGCCCATCGCCAAATCCCTGCTCGGCCACAAAGCCGGCGACACCGTCGAGGTGCGCGTCCCCGCCGGTACGCTCCGCCTGCACATCGAGAGCATACGTCTGTAAGCATTATTTTTTGAACGACAGAGCCAGCAACCGGGCGTCCTTGCCGGACTCCGATTCTACCAAGCGTGCCAGGCTGACTATTTCGTCAGATTGCCGAGGATGTCGCGGGTCAGTTCCTTGGTAATGGTGCGGGTGGCGGCGCTGGTAGCATTCTTCACCACCTTCTCCTTGGCCGAGGTCCTCGACTTGGTTTCCTTGCCGCTGACCTTACCACTCACCCAAGTGCCCAGAAGAGCTGCCACCGTCGAGGTGACGGCGGTGATGACGGCCTTCAGCACCTTGCTCGCTATGCCGGCTTTCTTCTTCTCTGCCTTCTCGGTCTTCCCGCCCTTGCCTTTCTTCTCTGTTTCGGCGGCCTGCTCCTCCTGGGCGGCAAGAGCCTCCTCGGCCTCCTTAGCCAGCAGCTCGAAGGCACTTTCACGGTCGACGGGCGTATCGTACTTGCCGTAGATGCGGCTCTGCTTGATGATGTCGAGCCGCTGTCCTTCGGTGACAGCCCCTATCTGGCTGAGCGGGAACAGCACCTTGGCGCGCTGGACAATGGCGGGGGCACCCTTCTCGTCGAGGAAGCTGACGAGAGCCTCGCCGGTCTCAAGGTTCATAATAGCCTCATCGGTCTTGAACTCCGGGTTGGCGCGGAAGGTGTCGGCGGCGGTCTTCACGGCCTTCTGGTCCTTCGGCGTATAGGCACGGAGGGCGTGCTGCACACGGTTGCCCAACTGGCCCAGGATATTCTCAGGAATATCGGTAGGACTCTGGGTGATGAAGTAGATGCCCACGCCCTTCGAGCGGATGAGTCGGATGACCTGCTCAATCTTGTCGAGCAGGGCCTTCGACGTGCCGTCGAACAGCATGTGGGCCTCATCGAAGAAGAAGACGAGCTTCGGCAGCAGCAGGTCGCCGACTTCGGGGAGCGTGGAGTACAGTTCGGAGAGCAGCCAGAGCAGGAATGTGGAGTAGAGCTTCGGCTGGAGCATCAGCTTGTCGGCAGCCAGCACGCTCATCACCCCCTTTCCGCCCTCGGTCTGCAGCAGGTCGTAGATGTCGAACGACGGCTCGCCGAAGAAGTGGTCGGCACCCTGAGCATCCAACTGGAGCAGGGCGCGCTGGATGGCGCCGACGGTCTGTGCCGAGATGTTGCCGTACTTCGTCGTGTACTCCTTGGCGTGCTGCGACACCCAGTCGAGCATCGACCGCAGGTCCTTGAGGTCGAGGATGAGCAGTCCGCGCTCGTCGGCGATGCGGAATACGATGTTAAGCACGCCGTCCTGCGTCTCGTTAAGCTGGAGCAGACGGCTGAGCAGCTGCGGGCCCATCTGGCTGACGGTGGCACGCATGGGGTGTCCCTGCTCGCCGAAGACGTCATAGAAACGAACAGGGCAGGCCTGGAACTGCGGGTTCTCGATGCCGAACTCTGGCAGCCTTTTCTCGATGAAACCGCTCATTTTGCCCACTTGCGAGATACCGCTGAGGTCGCCCTTCATGTCGGCCATGAAGCAGGGCACACCTGCCTGGCAGAAAGTCTCGGCCATCACCTGCAGCGTGACGGTCTTACCCGTACCCGTGGCACCGGCAATGAGTCCGTGCCGGTTGGCCATCTTTCCTGTAATGCTGAGCGCGCCTTCGGCGCAGTGGGCGATATAGAGCCCGCGTTCGTTGTCTAACATATAGCGTTTCTTGTATTAAGTTTTTATCTTTATGTGATACTGTTGGCAAAAGTACACAAAAAAGCGCAAAAGGCCAAGGCTTTTCCCCGATAATTTGTTTCTTTGCACAGTTTTAATCAAAGTTTAATCAAAGAAATGACGCTACTCCGCCGCCGTCCTCAGAATCTCAGAGAGCGTCGGGTGGATATGAATCATGTCGCGGAGCTGCCCAAGGGTGGTTTCACGACATATCAGTACGGCGACCTCCTGGACCAGGTCGGCGGCGTGGGCACCGTAGGCGTGGCAGCCGAGGAGCCGTCCGTCGCCGGGAGCGGCGAAGAGTTTCAGCATTCCCTCGGCCTCGTTCATTGTCTGCGCCTTGCCGTTGGCGCGCCAGAATGCCTTGCGGCATTCGTAGGCCGTGCCCTGAGCCTTCAGCTGTTCCTCGGTGGGGCCGACGTAGGCGGCCTCGGGGGTGGTGAAGACGGCGGCGGGCATCACGTCGAAGCGGATGTTATCCGTGCGGCCGAGGATGTGGTTGACGGCGCGGACGGCTTGCATCTCGGCGGCATGGGCCAGCATCTGGCGGCCGTTGGCATCGCCGATGGCGTAGAGGCGGGCGGGGGGCTGCGGCGAGGGGGCGATAATCTGGTAGTTATCGTCGACGGGGATGGCACCGTTGGGCAAGGTGGGGATGCCGGCGGCAGAAAGGTTCAAGGCGGCGGTGCGGGGTTTGCGGCCGGTGGCCATCAGAATGACGTCGGCGTCGATGTCGGCAACTTGCTCGACGGCGGTCTTCATCCGGAAGGTAATGCCCTGTTTCTCCATCAGCTTGCGCAGGCGCTTGGCGATGTCGCTGTCGAGGGCGGGGAGGCACTCCTTCAAGTACTCTATGACCGTGACCTCGGAGCCGAAACGGCGGAAGACGGAGGCGAACTCCATACCGATGACACCGGCACCGACGACGGCGAGACGCTTGGGCTGTGCGTCGAGGGCGAGCAGGCCGGTGCTGTCGACGACGCGCGGGTCGTTGATGTCGGGCAGGGGCAGCCACTTCGTCTCGGAGCCGGTAGCGATGATAATGTTTTTGGCGGCGACGACGTCGCCGCACAGCGAACAGACGGTGTGGGCGTCGGCAAACTGGGCGCGGCTGCGGACGAGGGTAATGTTCGGATGAGCAAGGATGGTCTCTACGCCACTCCGCAGTTGCGGAATGACCTGGTCCCTGCGCTGGCGGGCCTCGCCGAAGGAGGCGGCGTGGACGTAGGTCTTCGTCGGTATGCAGCCGACATTCAGACAGGTGCCGCCGACCTCTCCGTCTTCGAAGATGACGACCTTTAAACCCTGCCTCGCGGCATACTCAGCGGCGCGGTAGCCTCCAGGCCCCGCACCGATGATAATCAGATCATACGAGCCCCCTAAGTTAGGGGGTTGGGGGTATGAATGCCCCACATGAGTATTTCCTGTATTCATCATAAGAGTCATTATTCACTTGTTCAGACCCCCATCCCCCCTAACTTAGGGGACTCTGAGTCAGTTGCTTAAAGGTTGTTATCGGATGCTTGGCAGCCAGCACGTCGTCGACGCGCCCGATGGGGGTGTTGTGGGGGGCCGACTTCACCAGTTCCGGGTCGGTCTTGGCCTCCTCGGCAATCTTTCGCATCACGGCGATGAAGCCGTCGAGCGTCTCACGCGACTCGTTCTCCGTCGGCTCAATCATCAGGCTCTCGTGGAACAGCAGGGGGAAGTAGATGGTCGGTGCGTGGTAGCCGTAGTCGAGCAGGCGCTTCGCCACGTCCATTGTCGTAACCCCCGTGCTCTTGTCCTTCAGACCGTCGAAGACGAACTCATGGCAGCAGGTGGTGTCGATGGGCAACTCATAGACATCCTTGAGCGACTCCTTGATATAGTTGGCATTAAGCGTGGCCAACGGCCCTACCTCCTTCACGTGCTCACGGCCCAGCGAGAGGATGTAGGCGTAGGCACGGATGGCCACGGCGAAATTTCCGTGGTAAGGCGACACCTCGGGGAAGAACGTCTCCAGCCCCTTGCGCACGCCGACGGGTCCGGCACCGGGACCGCCGCCTCCATGAGGCGTCGAGAACGTCTTGTGCAGGTTGATGTGCATCACGTCGAAGCCCATGTCGCCCGGACGGCAGGCACCGAGCATCGGGTTCAGGTTGGCGCCGTCGTAGTACATCAGAGCTCCGGCCTCGTGCACCATCTTCCCGATGAGGGGAATCTGACGCTCGAAGAGTCCGAGCGTATTGGGGTTGGTCATCATCATCGCGGCAATCTCCGGGCCGTGCTGTGCGAGCAGTTCGCGCAGGGCGTCCACATCAACCGTGCCGTCGCTGAGCGACTTCACCTCCATCGTCTCCAGTCCGCAGACGGCAGCCGAGGCAGGATTGGTGCCATGAGCCGAGTCGGGCACAATCACGATCCGGCGCGCGTCGTCGTGCCGGCTCTCGTGATAGCGCCTGATAACCATCAGCCCCGTCAGCTCGCCGTGGGCACCGGCAAAGGGTTTCAGCGTGAAGGCGTGCAGCCCGGTCAGTTCGCAGAGCGAGCGACAGAGCAGCGTACACACCGCCTCGGCCCCCTTCACCGTCTCTGCGGGCTGCAGCGGGTGCAGGTTCTGGAACTGTGGCAGGGCAGCCATCTCCTCGTCAATCTTCGGGTTGTACTTCATCGTACACGACCCTAAGGGATAAAAGCCATTGTCAACGCCGAAGTTGTCGGCCGACAGGTTGGTATAATGTCGGACCACGGTCATCTCGTCGCACTCGGGCAGTTCGGCGTCGTTCTGGCGCCGTTGTTCCTGCGGCACCTTGTAGTCGCCGAATCGGTTCTTTGGCAGCGAGTAGCCCTTGCGCCCCGCCTGCGAGAGTTCAAATATCAGGTTTCCGTATAATCGATTGTTCATCTGTTTGTCGCTATAGTTTAAGACCCTTGTATAACAGAATGCTCCCGACCAACTGGTCGATTTCTTCCTTCGTGCGCTTCTCGGTGACGGCAAACATGATTTGGCCGTCGGCCACCTTGATGCCGCCAAAGATGCCGTTCTGCAGCCAGAACTGCTGCAGCGCGTCAACGTCGCCGTCGAAGCTCACGACGAACTCATTGAAGAACGGCTGGTTGTAGACGAGCCTGAAAGCCCCCGACTTCAGCAGCTCGTCGCAGAGGTAGTGTGCCCCGGCGTAGCTCAGTTCGGCCGCCTCCTTCAGGCCCTGCTTACCCATGAGCGACATATAGACCGTCACCCACAAGGCCATCAGCGACTGGTTCGAGCAGATATTCGACGTGGCCTTCTGCCGGCGGATGTGCTGTTCGCGGGCCTGGAGCGTCAGCACGAAGGCTCGCTGTCCGCGGTTGTCGACCGTCTTGCCGACGATGCGGCCCGGCATCTTGCGGATGAGCTTCTCCGTGCAGCACATATAGCCGACGTAGGGGCCGCCCCACTGCATGGGTATGCCCAGGGACTGGCCGTCGCCCACGGCGATGTCAGCCCCCCACTCGCCCGGCGTCTTCAGCAGTGCGAGGTCGGCTGCCACGCTGTTCATAATCAGCAGAGCCTTCTGCTGATGACACAGGTCGGCAAACCCGCTGTAGTCCTCGACGATGCCGAAGTAGTTGGGCTGCTGGATCACCACTCCGGCGACGCCGCCCTGCGCCAGCAATGCCTCAAGGCTCTCCCTTGAGGTCACGCCGTCGGCGGCGGCCACCATCTCCAGCCCGATACCGTGGAAGTGGGCGTAGGTCTTGACGACGGCAAGCGTCTTAGGGTCGACGGTTTCAGAGACGAGCACCCTGCGCTGCTTCTTGCCTGCGGCGACGGCCATCATCATCGCCTCGGCCGTAGCGGTCGTGCCGTCATACATCGATGCGTTCGAGATGTCCATGCCCGTCAGCTCGGCCATCATCGACTGGTACTCAAAGATATAGTGCAGCGTGCCCTGCGATATCTCGGCCTGATAGGGCGTGTACGATGTCAGCAGTTCCGAGCGCTGCAGCAGGTTGGGGATGACCGACGGCGTATAGTGGTCGTAGACGCCGCCTCCGGCGAAGCACACGAGGGTCTGGTTCTGCGCGCCCAGCTTCTCGAAGAGCTGGCGCACCTCCAGTTCGCTCATTTCCGACGGCAGCTGGTAGTCGCCGCGGAAGCGGATGGCTTCTGGAATCCGTGCGTAGAGGTCGTCGATGGAACCGGCGCCCACTGCTGAAAGCATCACCCGCAGGTCGTCCTCGGTATGGGGGAAATACTTATAGGTCATTTCGCGCAGAATTCTTCGTATGCCTTGGCGTCCATCAGGTTGTCAAGCTCGGCCTTGTCGCTCAGCTTCACCTTTATAATCCAGTTCCCGTAGGCATCCTGGTTCAGCAGCTCGGGCTGGTCGTCGAGAGCCTCGTTCACCTCGACGACTGTTCCGCTGACGGGCGAAATCAGGTCGGAGGCGGCCTTCACGCTCTCCACGGCACCGAACTCCTCGCCGGCGCTGACCTCGTCGTCAACGTCGGGCATATCGACGTAGACCACGTTGCCTAATGCGTTCTGTGCATAGTCGGTAATGCCGACGTAGCCATAATCACCTTCTACTCTTACAAATTCGTGCGACTCCGAGTAGTAGAGTCCTTCCTGTACCTTATTCATTTCTTGTAGCTTTTGTTATAGAATTGCTTCTTGACGACGGTTCCGGGGAACGTCTTCTTGCGGATCTGTATCTGCACGTCGGTGCCGAGGGCGGCGTAGGCCGTGTCGACGAGAGCCATGCAGACACTCTTGTCAGTAGAGATGGTGTGGTAGCCCGTGGTCACTTCGCCGACGGGCTCACCGTCCATGTTCAACACGGTGTAGCCGTGACGGGCGATGGCCTTGTCGTGCAGTTCGATACCTACGAGCCGGCGGCTGACGCCCTCGGTCTTCTGGCGGAGCAGGGCCTCGCGGCCGACGAACTCCGGCTTGTCGAACTTGACGAACATCGTCAGCCCGGCCATCACCGGCGAAATCTGCTCCGACAGCTCGTCGCCGTAGAGCGGCAGCCCCACCTCGAAGCGCAGCGTGTCGCGGCAGCCGAGTCCGCAGGGCTGCACGTCGGCGGCAATGAGCCGGTTCCAGCAGTCGCGGATGTAGTCGGGCGAGGCATAGATCTCGAAGCCGTCCTCGCCGGTATAGCCCGTGCGGCTGATCAGTAGTTCCGCCCCCTGCCCATCACTGCAGGCCGGGGGGGTGACGGTCTTACAGGTGTAGAACGTCAGTTCGGCGCACGGCAGTCCGAGCACCGTCTCGACGATATGCTCCGACTCAGGTCCCTGGATGGCTATCTGGCCGTAGGCATCGCTCAGGTTCTGCAGGTCGATGTCGTAGTCGCTCCCATGCTCCTGCATCCATGCCCAGTCCTTTTCGATGTTGGCGGCGTTGATGACGAGGAAGAAGTCCTGCTCGCCGATTTTGTAGACCAGCAGGTCGTCGACCGTTCCCCCGTCGTCGTAGCACATCATGCCGTAGAGGATTTTGCCGACGTCCATGCCCGTCACGTCGTTCGTGAAGATATGGTTCACGTAGCGCTCGGCCTCCTTGCCCCGCACGGTCACCTCGCCCATGTGCGACACGTCGAACAGTCCGCACTTGTTGCGCACGGCGAGATGCTCCAGCTGGATGTTCTTGTACTGTATCGGCATTACAAAACCCGCGAACGGTGCCATGAAAGCCCCCTCGGCGACGTGGTTCTCATACAGGCACGTCCGCTTTTCCTTCTGTTTTTCTAACTCTTGCTTGATTGCCATAGTCTTATGCTCATTAGTAGTTCATTTCCAGTTCTTCAATCGCAGCGACGTCGGCCTCCGTCAGCACGCGCTCGCCGTTGCAGAGCGTCGCGCGGATGAGCGTCTTCACCTCGTCGAGTGTCAGCGACGTATGCTCTTTTAGTAAGGTGATGCGCTGGCGCACGCTCTCTATGCCCTTCTTCTGCAGCTTCTCACGGCTCGGCGTGATGGCCTGCAGCATGTTCGCCATGTCTGTATCATAGAGCATTGTGCTGTGAATGATACATCCTTCGGGCGTCGCACGGCAGGCCGTGCCGCAGACCTTCCGGCCGCCTATCAGTATGTCGTTGTGGCTCGTGCCCGTGGCCTCGATGCCCATCTTCCGCAGCACCAGCAGGATCATGCCCACAAAGCGGTTGAAGGCCAGGCCCACGTTCTGTTCGGCGGTGACGAACGACAGCATCAGGTTGTCGCGGTCGGCATAGACGCAGCCGCCGCCGCTCTTCCGGCGTATCACGTCGATGCCGTGGCTGCGGCAGTAGTCGAGGTTCACCTCGTTCTCTACCACCTGGTTGCGCCCGTAGATGACCGTCGGCGCCACCTGCCAGGTAAAGAAATAGTCGGGCTCGTCAAGATGACGGGCCACATACTCCTCCATTGCCAAATGGAATGAAAGACGCCGCAGTTTGTCGCCGGGCAGCAGCAGATACTTCATATATTTCAGGTTAGTGGCTGCAAATATATGAAGTTTTTATGTAATTTACAAGTTTTTCGACAAGAATTTCAACTCAGCTTCCAACATTTCCAGTTTCGGCATGAGAAAGCCGGCCTCGCGGGCCATTTCTATCGGGCGCGTATATAGATAATGTATCTCCATCGGGCGGTGGTAGTCGTAGTCCAGGCGCATCGACGGCGAGTAGGGTGTCATCGCGTCGGTCACTTGGATCATCTTCTCGACGAACGCCTCGTCGACGCCGCTCACGCCCAGTGCCCGCGACGCTCCGACCACCTCCATCATCTGGTCGCGGATGAGCTGGCGCGTCGAGGGGTCCTTCAGCAGCAGGTCGGTCTGCGTCTTCAGCGCGACGGTCATGCCGTTGAAGGGCATGTTCCACACGGCCTTCTTCCAGCGCGCCTCGTGATACTCCACCTCGCCCGTCTCGATGCCGGCCGCGCGGAAGTGGCTGACCACAGCCGCAAACAGCCCCTCGTCGCGGCACGAGTAGTTGGCCAGGTTGATGCTGCCGTAGCACTGGTGGCTGACGAGCCCCGGCTCGGTCTTCGCCGAACAGATGAAGGCCAGGCCCGCGGCCAGCTGCACGCCGGGAAACAGCGCCTGCACGTCCTGCTCGACGCCGATGCCGTTCTGAATCATCACCACCAGCGTACCCTCGTGCAGCAGCGGCGGCAGCAGCGACCCGAGCAGGTGGTTGTTCACCGACTTGATGCACACCAGCACGACGTCTGACGGCGGCATATCCTCAGTCCGTGCGTAGGCATTGACGCTGTCGATGTGGAACGACCCGTCGCAGGAGTCCACCTGCAGACCGTTCGCCCTGACGTACTCATAGTCTCTGTGCAGCAGGAAGTGTACCTCCTGCCCTGCCCGTGCCAGCTTGGCGCCGTAGTAGCCGCCAATGGCTCCTGTCCCTATCACTGCATATTTCATACTGGGTGCAAAAGTACAAAAATTCCGCCATACCAGCAAACTTTTCGGCGCAAAAAGGCGCAAGGAGACCTTGACAGTAAATATAGTTACGAATAATAGAAGACATCCTACACTTCCGACACTTCCTACACCTGCCCGAAATTTTTAGGTGTAGGAAGTGTAGGAAGTGTAGGATAAAACCTGCAAATAACAACTATATATGCAAAAAAGGGCGGTTCCATCGAGAAAAATGGCCCTCGACGACACCCTTCGGAGGGGGGAACCGACACCGGAACCGACACCTGAGCCGACACCTGGGCCGATGATGCAAAAGGCGCCGGGTTTTGGGAAAAAGGCGGCGGGTTTTGGAGAAAAGGCGGCGGGTTTTGGAGAAAAGGCGGCGGGTTTTGGAGAAAAGGCGGCGGGTTTTGGAGAAAAGGCGGCGGGTTTCTGTGTTTCGTGCTCTATGATAGAAGAAAAAAGATACAAGTTTCTTTTGCATTTCCCTCGTTTTTTCGTAACTTTGCGCTTCAGCGCGAAGTTACTGCCACTCGGAAATGAAAAGAAAAGTGAACATTTCTTTTGCATTTCCCTCGTTTTTTCGTAACTTTGCAAGCAAAAGAGAGTGAATGATGAATATGAAGTTTTCAGCAGCAGGTCTCTTGCTCGTCGCCCTGGCGATGGATTCCTGCAAGTCGCATTATCAGCTAACCGGTGTAGAGCGTACCCGTATAGTGATCGACAGCAGCTACGACCAGAACCCTGACGAGGCGGCTGCGAGTTTCCTTGCCCCCTTCAAGCGGGTGAACGACAGCATCATGGGTCCGGTTGTTGGGCGCGTGGCGCATTCCATGAATGCCCGACGGCCTGAAAGCGACCTGTCGAACCTGCTGGCCGACATTCTGGTATGGGCCGCTAAGGACTACGGCGAGCAGCCCGTCCTCGGCATCTACAACATGGGGGGCATCAGGGCCGACCTCATCAAGGGCGACGTCACCTATGGCGACGTGCTCAGCATTGCGCCCTTCGAGAACAAGATCTGCTTCGTCACGCTCACGGGCGAGCAGCTCACCGAACTGTTCCAACAGATAGCGGCCAATGGCGGCGAAGGCGTCAGCCACGGCGTGGAGCTCGTGGGCACGAAGGACCGTCGGCTGCTGTCGGCACGGCTGCACGGACAGGAGATAGACCCGCAGGCTCAGTACCGCGTGGCAACCATCGACTACCTGCAGGAAGGAAACGACAAGATGACGGCTTTCCGTAAAGGAACAGATGTCGTGGCCCCCAACGAAGCCAGCAACAACACGCGATTCCTCATCATGAACTACTTCAAGGAGAAGCAAGCCCAGGGCGAGGAAGTTGACGCGCGGGTAGAAGGACGGATAAAAGTACAATAAGACGATAACAATGAGACGACTACACCTTATTATAGCAATAGCGCTGCTGACGGGGCTGACGGCCGCCGCAAGGAAGCAGAAGCAGATCGTGATTCTGCACACCAACGATACGCACTCGTGCATCATGCCACTCAGCCCGAACCTCGACAAAACCGATATTGCCGGGCGGGGCGGATTCCTGCGCCGCGCGGCGATGGTCAAGGAGCAGCGGCAGCAGCATCCCAGCCTGCTCCTGCTCGACAGCGGCGACTTCTCGCAGGGCTCGGGCTACTACACCCTGTTCAAGGGCGAGGTGGAGATAGGGCTGATGAACGAGATGGGCTACGACGCCGCCACCATCGGCAACCATGAGTTCGACTTCGGGCTCGACAACATGGCCCGCCTCTTCCGCATGGCCAACTTCCCGATAGTATGCTCCAACTACGACTGTGCGGGCACGGTGCTCGAAGGGCTGGTCAAGCCCTACGTCACTCTGAAGCGCGAGGGCGTGAAGATAGGCATCTTCGCCCTGGCACCTCAGATGAAGGGGCTGGTGAGCGAGCGCAACTGCGAGGGCATCACCTATCTCGACCCGGCTGAGACGGCCCAGAAGTACATCGACCTGCTGCGCCGTCAGGAGAAGTGCGACGTCGTCGTCTGTCTGAGCCATCTGGGCTGGGCATCCAGCGTCTTCCCCGACGAGCGGTTACTCAGCCTGACCGAAGGCTGCGACCTCGTGCTCGGCGGCCACACCCACACCTATATGCCGACGCTGGAGTACGCGCCCGACAAGAACGGCAAGCGCATTCCCGTCGACCAGAACGGCAAGCACGGCGTCTACGTGGGCAAGCTGGTGCTGACGCTGGAGAAGTGAATTGTGGCCAATGGTGACTGCGAAGACGTCTACTCGCCAGTCTCGTATTTCTTGCGTATCTTCTTGACCTGTTGCAGCAGGTTGCGGTAGTGGTGGGCACTGGGGCCGTCGGCGGCCTGTGCGTTCAGATAGTTCTCAATCTTGTCAAGGTGCTGCTCGGCATGGAGCAGGGCGTCGCTGAGCTGCGCCGTGGCGTTGATGCTGTTCTTGTCCTGCTCCGAAGGGTTGAGCATACGCCCTATCATGTAGACATAGCTGCGCTCCTGCTGCCGGCGGAAGTCGTTCTGCCGCTCGTCGGGATTGTCAAGCGGCTTCCACACCGCCGTGAAGACGTCGTCGAGATATTCGTCGAGGTGATAGGGCGACGAGGCGCGCAGCGACGTCTCGTGGATGTTGTAGAGCATACCCGGTGCCAGCAGCAGGGCTAACAGCGACTGCTGGCGGTTGCGGATTTCGTCGGTAGCGTCGATGCCCAGCCGCTGCACCACATCGTCGGGATAGAGCCACAGCGGGGCTGTCAATATGTGGCGGTCGAGCCACTGCAGCGCCTCGCGCTGCAAGTCGCGCGGCACATAGTCGTGGACGGGCTGCCCCGGCGCATTGTTGACATAGCGTCCCAACAGGAATCGCTGCACGTGGTAGCCATACCGCTGGAACTGGGTCGACACGCCCTTGTAGACCGTCCTGAGGTCGTCATACTGCCCGTCGGGCTGTGCCGTCCACTTGACGATGTTCTGCATGACACGCTTCAGGTTCTTGACGCCGTACTCGTTGGCCTTCATCTGATTGTCGCCGAGGTCCTCGGTCTGCGAGCGGGGGTCGGCTCCCTTGCCTTCGTCGCCGCTCCACCACAGGCGCCGGTCCTCGAGGGCCTTGGTGGTCTCGCGTCGCAGTGCGGCCTTCTCCTTGTAGGGGTCGCTGAACTCGGGGCGGTACTGGTATCCCCAGCGTATGGCCCACTTGTCGTAGTCGTTGATGCGGGGGAAGAGGCCGCGCTCGCCGATGCTGTCCTCGGGCTGCGCCACGTAGTTGAAGCGGGCATAGTCCATGATGCTGGCGGTGTGGCCGTATTTCTCGACCCAGGCCTTGTCGCGCAACTTCTCTACGGGGGTGGCCTGCGAGGCTATCATGTTGTGGCGCAGGCCCAGCGAGTGGCCCACCTCGTGCGACGAGACGAAGCGGATGAGCTGGCCCATCAGTTCGTCGGGGAAGTCCATGCCCTGCGCGCGCTTGTCGAGCGGCGCACACTGGCGGATATACCAGTTCTTGACCAGCGACATCACGTTGTGATACCAGCAGATGTGGGCCTCGATGATTTCGCCGCTGCGCGGATCGACGATGCGCGGCCCGTAGGCATTCTCCGTCTCGGAGGGCAGATAGCGCAGCACGGAGTAGCGGGCATCGTCCATCGACATCTCAGGGTTGTCGGGCCAGTCCTTGGCCACGATGGCGTTTCTGAAGCCTGCCGCCTCGAAGGCCACGTTCCAGTCGTTGATGCCGGCTTTCAGGTAGGGCACCCATTTCCGAGGCGTGGCAGGGTCGATGTAGAAGACTATCTGCTTTTTCGGTTCCGACAGCTGGCCTGCCAGGTAGGCTTTCGGGTTTTGCGGCTCCAGGCGATAGCGCGAGACGATGGCCTCGTGAGCCGGTGAGTCGTCGTCGGTAAACTGCGTAATCTTCGTGTTGAAGTATCCCACCCGCTCGTCGGCCAGCCGCATGGCCATCGGCTTCTTCGGCAACAGCACGATGCTGGTGGTCAGTCCCACCGTGGCTGCCCCGGCTTTTGACGCCGGTGACTTGCCTGCCGTCATGGAGTATGTACGCAGCGTCTGTATCTCAAGGTTGATGGGATAGGTCTTGATGGTGTCGATGAACGAGCGGTCGGACTGCAGGCTGCCTATCTCTACCACCGAACGGTCGGAGGCGGTAAAACTGGAAATCTTGTTGTCGGACATCAGCCATTTCGTCACGTTTACCAGCTGCGCCTTCGTGTCGGGATTGCGCCCGATAACCTCAAACTTATACGCTATCGGGTCAACCGCCGAGCGTTCCAGCGAGGTGGCAATGCGTTGGCCTTCATTGGCATATTGCGACCTGACATACTCGCGCATCAGGACAGACTTCGCGCCGTATTGCTCCAGATAGACGACAGAACGGTTCAACTCCTCGCCGCTGACCATCTTGAACTCCTGCGGAACGCTGGCAAAGCGTGTCACGGCCAGCAGCATGCGCCCCAGCAGCGTGTCGGGTATTTCCAAGTACCAGTCGTCTTTGATATGGCGCACGGTAAAGAGCCCCTCGCGCATGGAGCCACCCTCTTTCACCACCTTGTGGTAGGGGTCGGCATGGTCGGCCACCGTCGTGTCCTTGCAGCACTCCATCTGCGCCTTCTTCGCGGCAGGCACAGAATCGTTGTCGGCAGCAAAGGCCGTCTGCTGCCCAACGACAAGCAGCAGGACAGCCCACGAATTGAAGATTCTTTTCATGGAATCTGATTTCCCGTTCAGTCCGTTGCTTAATCCTTAATCCTTAATTCTTACTTTACCATTGACAATGTAAAGTCCCTTGCGCAGCCCCTCCAGCCGGCCGTCACGCCGTAACAGGACACCGTCGATGGAGAAGACGTCGCCCTGCCGGGAGTCTGTGGTATGCAGGGGGGTGACGGCCGTCGCACCGTTGCGCGGCAGCAGCCACACGTCGATGAAGCGCAGGAACGTGTTGCCGGTGTTTTCAGGCAGGCTCCACTCGATGGAGTCGCCCTCCCAGCAGGGCAGCAGCTCGCCCGTAGAAGGCCAGGGCCTGGACTTCACGCTGTCCTTTCCCCAGACGTAGAGCCCGCCCGTCTCGTCGCCGCTGTAGAGGCTGCCGCCCGACCAGTTGCGGTAGACATCCAGAGCGACCTTGGCAAACCAGTAGCCCTCGGGGGCCTTGAAGGTCAGTTGCGAGCCTCTGCGCATCCAAAGCATGGTCTCAAACGGCTCGTCAGCCTCGTTGAAATTATGGGTGTAAACCATGGCATTCATGTAGTCGGTCAGTTTCCAGTTCGAAGGAGTCAGCTCAAGCTGGATGGTCTGGCCGTCGGACACTTCCCAGTCGAAGACATGGGTGTCTTCAAAGCACCCCGTCTCGTCCTCGACTAACGCCCAGTTGCCGGAGCCGCCGGGTTGGTCGCGGTTGGGAATGCTCACCGGCAGGTTCCACGGGTTCAGGTTGAAGTCGATGCGCACGTAGGTGGAATCGGCCGGCTGCTGTGCGCTGGCTGTCATGGCCACAAGAGCCGTCAGGATTGTTGTGTAGAGTTTCTTCATGTCTTTGCTTTATTTCTTTGATGATTATTCGTCGGTGTTAAGCGTCAGGTTCGGATTCTTGTCACGTGCCGAGCGGGGGAAGGGGATGATGTAGAGCCGCGAGTCGGGGCGCAGCGTGTAGGTCTGCTGCGGCACCGCTGTCGACACCAGGGGGAATGTGCGGGTGATGGTGGTCTGGTATTCCGGGTCAACATTGAGCCGCTTCAGGTCGAAGAAGCGGTGGAATCCGAACAGCAGCTCCTTGCGGCGCTCCAGGATAATGGCCCTGACCATGTCTTCCTGTGTGGCCGGTGGCGTCATGGCCGTCACCGCACTGCTCAGCCTGCAGGCCCGCAATTTGTTCACGATGCTCTCGGCTGCCGCTATGTTGCCCAGCCGCGCCTCGGCCTCGGCCAGCGTCAGATACACCTCCGGCGTCTTCATGCCTATCGTGGGGTACATGAATTTCTCGTTGCTCACCGTCTCAATCCACAGGTCGGCTCCCGAACCCGGGTCGAAGTAGGTCGTGGGCTGGCCGCTCTCGAAGAAGAACAGCGTGTAGCGCAGGTCGTCGTGCTCCTGCTTGAACAGGGCGACCAGTTCGGGGCTGATCATGCCGTAGTTCAGGAAGTGGGCACTCTCGCTGTTCCATCCGCTGCTGCCGTTCCACATATAGCTCAGCACCTCCGGGTTGTTGTCGTCGCCATACTTGTTGCCATAATTCTTGTCAAGTATTCCGCGGCGGAAGGCTGCTATTTCATTGTAGTCAACCAGTGCGTCGTTAATGGCCAGCGACTTCTCGGCGGCCTCCTTGGCCTTCGCCCAGTCGCGGTGGTGCAGATAGACCTGGGCCAGCACGGCGTAGCCGAACGCCCGGTTGGGGTGGTAGATGTTGACGGGCTTCACCTGCAACAGCGGCACCGACTCTTCCAGTTCGCTAATGACAAAGTTGTAGACAGCGGCCACCGTCGACTTCTTGGGTGTGGCCTCCAGGTCGTAATGCTCCACGATGCAGACCCCGCCGTCGTTGTCGGCCGTGGCGGGTGTATAGGCTTTCGCAAAGACGTTGACGGCCAGGAAGTGGTCCCATGCACGCAGCATACGGGCCTCAGCCTTGGCCAGCACCTTCAGGTCGGCCGGCCCCTGCGCCTCGTCCACGTTGTCGATAATCAGGTTCGAGCGCATGATGAAGGCATACATATTCTCGTACAGGTTGTTGTCGCCCAGCAGGGTGCGGTCGGCCTGTTCGTTGAACGTGAAGTTGATGCCGTCCCACGACAGGTTTTCGTTGCCGATGATGCCCGACTCCTTGGCCCAGAGGTTGTCCGACAGGAAGGCGAAAGGCGACGGATGATAGCCCCGCAACGGATTTGCCACCAGCTCGTAATACTGCGTTACCGAGTCTATCGTGATGGATCCCTTGGGCGTGATGTCGATGTAGTTGTCGCAGCCCACCGTGAAAGGTAAAAGGATAAAGGTAAGGGGCAAGAAGACTCTTGCAGCTCCTTTTATCGCATTCTTCATTATATTATTTACGTTTCTCATTTCTCTTTCTCATTTAAAAACTTACCGACAAACCTAAAGTATAAGTCGTGGGCTGTGGCAGCGTGCGGGTAGCCGAGTTGGGCGTGTAAGATTCCGGGTCGATGTCGTGGCCGGCAGCACACCACGTAAAGAGATTGTTTAGCTGCAGCGTCAGGCGCGCATCGCTCAGGTGCAGTCTTCTGTAAATCGGCTCCGGCAGGTGGTAGGCCACGTTGATGCTGCGCAGCTTGATGTAGTCGGCGTGCTTCACGTGGGCATCGCTGTTTCGCCACCAGTCCGACAGCGTACTGGCGTAGGTCTGCAGGTCGCTGGGAATGTCGGCAAACGTGCGCACCTTGCCCTCGCCGTCCTGTGCGGTCCACCGGCTGTTCATCACGTCGGTATTGATGTCGTAGGCATTCATGTCGAGGGCGTCTAAGCGCAGCTTGTTGCCTCCGGCAAACACCAGCATCGTGTTCAGTTCCAGTTCGCGCCAGCTCAGGTTCAGCGTCAGCGAGCCGTTGTAAGTCGGTGTCAGTGTGCCGCAGTTCACCAGTGCGTCAGTGCCATACATGGTTTTCGTGTTGACCGTCGGCCGTCCGTCAGCGTCGAAGGTCACCATGTCGTTGCCGTTGGCATCAGTAATCACGGGGTAGCCGTTTTCCACTCGGTCCAGATGGTAGGCCCAGAGCGTGTTGTAGCTGGTTCCCTCGATAAAGAAGTTGGCCGGCGACGAGATGAAGCTCGATGCGATGTCGGTCGGTGCGTGTTCCACCTTCAGCAGCTTGTTCTTGTTGTAGGCCATGTTGAGGGTGGTAGAGAAGTTCCAGTCGCCCTTGCGGATGATGTTGCCCGTCAGCGACAACTCCACGCCTCTGTTGCGCATCCGTCCGTTGTTGATGACGCGCTGCGAGGCTCCCACCGTCGGGTCGAGGTATTTGCGCACCAGTAGGTCGTCGCCCACGCGGTTGTAAAATTCCAGCGAGCCGCTGATTATGTTGTTCAGCAGGCGGAAGTCGATACCGACGTTCAGCGTCGACGTCTTCTCCCAGCGCAGCTTGGGGTTGGGCAGGTTGTCGTCCGAATAGCTCAGATACTGCGTGTTGGTGGGGTCGGTGCTCAGCGTGCGGTAGCGTGCCACGAAATAGGTTGTCGACGACTGGTCCACGTTGCCGTTCACGCCGTAGGTCATGCGCAGCTTCATGTAGTCTATCCACGCGATGCCTTTCATGAATGCCTCCTCAGAGATATTCCAGCCGGCGCCAACCGACCACAGCGGATGGTGCTGGTCCTTGGTGTCCAGGCCGAAGAGGTCGGCTTCGTCCCATCGGATGCTGGCCGTCAGGTTGTAGCGGTAGAGGTAGTTATAGCCCACATTGGCGTAGAACGAGGCATAGCGATGGCGCGTCTCTGTCTGGCTCGGCGCCAGCCCGCCATACGTCAGCTTGTTGTCGTACACCAGGCTCTGCCAGCCCGTCGTATTGAGCGATGCCCAGTCCATGCGGACCGACGTGAGGGCCGTCTCGTTGTAGCCGTAGAGCAGCTGGTTGACGAGCCTGGGCGACTTATTCTCGCGGAACTCCAGTCCCATGATGGCATTCACGTTATGTTTCGACTGGTCGAAGCTCTTGTCGAAGCCAATCTGGTTGCGCAGCGTGTAGCGATACGTGTTGTTCGCCAGCTGCATGTAGCGTCCGCCCGCAGGCAGCAGGCATCCGGCATCCTTGTCGATGAAGGCGTTGTGCGTCATGCGCATACGGTAGCTGTTCGGGTCGTCGTAGGTCTCGCTGCGGTTCTGTGCCCACTCGTACTGGTACATGATGTTGTACTTAAACCACTTGAAGAGCTTTGCCTCGGCGTTGACGAACGGGCGCATCCGCACGCGGCGGCTGTCGGTCAGGCTCTCGTCAATCGACTCCAGCACGTTGAACGTATAGGGCATCAGCCCCTCCGTGCCCTGCACCTCGCGGATTCGCGAGCCGTTCAGCGCACTGCCCGCATAGCCGCCGATGTTGACGTATGGCGTGTAGACCAGGTGGCCGTCGTCGTCCTTGATGCGGGCATAGGGCTCCTGTATGTTGTAGCTGTTGTAGCCGCCGTCGGGCGCCGTGCTCTTGGCGAGGCGTGCGTCCAAGCCCACCTTCACGTTCAGCCACTTTGCCAGCTTGAACGTGCTCTTATAATATAAGGTGAAGGCATTTGAGCGGTCGTTCTGTATGCGGTTTCGGTCGTGCTCGTAGTTAAACGATGCGAAATGGCTGTTTCCGTTCGAAGCCTGCGAGAGCGACACGTTGTAGCGTTGGGTCAGCGACGTGCGCCATACGTTGTCGCGATACTCGTTGTAGAAGTCGTTGTTGCGCCACTGTGCCAGCGTCTTGTCTGCCTCGTCGGCGGTGATGCGCCCTTCGTCGCGGTCGCGGTATAGCTGGTAGAGGGGTGAATAGTAGTTGTTCTTCAGGTCGCTGAACATCAAGGCCACGCTGCCCTTGTTGGCCACGCGGTTGTTGTAGACCTCCGTCTCGTAGTCGATGATGTCGCCCGACGAGGCATAGTGCATATCGTCGAGCTTGGGCTTGGTAGAGATAAACCAGTCGGCATTCACGTGTACGGCCGTCTTGCCGGTCTTGCCCTGCTTGGTCGTCACGACGATCACGCCATTGGCGGCCAGCGCACCGTATATGCTGGCGGCAGCGGCATCCTTTAGCACCGTCACCGACTCCACGTCGTAGGGGTTGATTTCGTTGAGCGTCAGGTTGGTGGCCATGTCGTCGACCACGATAAGGGGGTTGGTGCCCACGTCAGACGAGAACGTGCCCCTGCCGCGCAACACGGGCGAGCTCTCGCCCGTATTGGGATTGATGTCCATGCGCAAGCCGGCCACCTGCCCTTCCAGGGCAGAGAGGATGTCCTTGTGCATTATGCGGTTCAGCTTCGTAGAGTCAACGAAGCCGAAGGCTGCCGTGGAGCGCTCGCGGCTCAGCTTCTGATAGCCTGTCGAGACTACGACGGTCTCTGCCAGCTGCTGGGTTGCCTCGTTCATCGTTATGTGCAGGGTGCTCTGTCCTTTCACCGCAACCTGATACGGCTCCATGCCGACGTAGCGGAACAGCAGGATGGCATTCTCGCTGTCTGTCGTCACCTCGAACCGACCGTCAAGATTGGTCACCGTTTGGTGCTTGCCGTTCTTGACGGAAACGCTGACGCCCGTCAGCGGATCTCCCTTGCTGTCAGTCACCACGCCCGACACCGTGCGCTGCGCACAGGCCGGCGCAACAGTGAGAAACAGCATCAACAAAAAGGATAGCAGTATCTTCATATGGTCATTACTACAATGTTTTTGGGCACAAAATTACAAAAAAATTTTCAAAGGTATAAAATATTTCTAACAAAATTTGTAAAACAGCTTGCTTGGCGTGCCAGTTTATTAGATACTGACCCCACCCCCGCCCCTCCGAAGCAGAGGAGGGGCAGGGGTGGGGCCAGTAAATACTTCCCCCCCACCCCTCCCAAAGCCGGGAGGGGCGGGGGGAGAGGGGGACTATTCGTCCCAATCGGAGTCGTCGGAGCGCGAGAACTGCGTCCCGGTCGTGTCCTCGTAGACGTCTAAGCTGCCTGCCAGTATATGGCCGTCTTGGCAGATGGTTTCCGTCATTACCGTCGGCTGCTCATATTTTTTCTTGTCCATAGTCGTTCGAAGTGTTTAGCGTTTGACGATTTTCTTTCCGTTCACGATGTAGAGGCCCTTCTGCGGC
>CAJOLE010000014.1 GCA_905235325.1 uncultured Prevotella sp.
ACGCATGTCTGCTTAGGCTACTGCTGACGGAACAGCAGATTTTGACACCTCCACTGAGGGCAAAATAATTGCTTTTGCGACTTCTGGTCGCACATTCCGCTGCAAAGATACAAAAAGAATTCTTTATAATTGTTCTTTTTTTTATAAAAAATCAGTTATTTGCCTATTTTTTCAAGCATAAAGCAAGGATTCCCCTACTAATCTTGCAAAAAATAGTCATAATCTTTGTTATTTGTTTGGCGCATTAACTTCCTTTTCGTAACTTTGCCGCCCAATGGAATACAACACTGCCGTTTTGCCAAATGGTCTGCGGATTATCCACCTGCCGTCAGCATCGGCGGTCGCCTATTGCGGCTACCAGATAGCTGCCGGGACGCGCGACGAACGGCCCGGCGAGGAGGGCCTGGCGCATTTCTGCGAGCACGTCACCTTCAAGGGAACCCGTCGGCGCAATGCCTTGCAAATCATCAATTGCCTTGAACAGGTGGGAGGCGACCTGAATGCCTTCACAAACAAGGAGGACACGACCTTCTATGCCGCCATCCATCGCGACTACTTCCGCAAGGCCGTCGACTTGCTGACAGATATCGTGTTCGACAGCCAATACCCACAGCAGGAAATAGACAAGGAGAAAGAAGTCGTCTGCGACGAGATAGAGAGCTATAACGACTCGCCGGCAGAGCTGATCTACGACGAGTTCGAGAGCATCTTGTTCCAGAACCATCCCTTGGGACACAATATTCTGGGACAGGCCGAACAACTGCGCACCTACACGACGGCTGACGTCCTGCGCTTCACACGCCGCCACTACCGTCCCGACAACGCTATATTCTTCGTCTATGGCAACATTGACTTCAAACAGGCAATACGGTGTGTCGAGCAGAAAACGAGGGACTTGGCGTTTGAGCCGGTCGAGGCTCCCGAAGAAGTGGAAAGCGTGAGTCTCGCCGCCTGCCCTCCCAACCTTGTCACCCGCCACAGAGACACCCATCAGGCACACGTGATGATGGGCTGCCGTGCTTACGACATCAAGCATCCTCATCGCATGGCACTCTACCTGCTGAACAACCTGCTCGGCGGACCGGGCATGAACTCACGGCTGAACCTCTCGCTCCGCGAGCGGCATGGGCTGGTCTATGCGGTGGAGAGTTCTATGGTCAGCTATAGCGACACGGGGCTTTGGGCCGTCTATTTCGGCTGCGATGCGGATGACGTCGCCAAATGCCGCCGACTGGTGCGCCATCAGTTAGACCGCCTGATGGAAAAGGCACTCACTGCCTCGCAGCTCAGTTCTGCCAAGCAACAGCTGAAAGGACAGATTGCCATTGCCTGCGACAACCGCGAGAATTTCGCCCTCGACTTCGGAAAGAGCTACCTGCATCACGGCAAGGAGAAAGACTTAGACCTGCTGTTTGCAAGCATTGATGCCGTGTCGGCCGCCGAGCTGCAGCAGGTGGCTCGCGAACTCTTCGCGCCGGCCAACATCACGACGCTCGTTTACCTGTAGCTATGCCTGTAGGCGCTTCAGATGGCAGAGCAGCAGCCGCCCGTCGTCATCGCGCAGGTGCATGCCGTTGCCCTGGCAGTATTTCCAGTAACGGCAGTCGGCACAGTCGCCGGTGCGCATCCACTTACGGTTGCGGTAGGTGGCGTAGCGCGTCTCCCAGACATCCATGAAGTCATCGCCTCGGTAGATGTTTCCCTGATGGTAGTTGGCCCGCAGACTGGTGCAGGCGCTGATGGAACCGTCGCAGAGTATGGAACCGACGGTCACGCCGGCCTGACAGGCGAACAGACGGTCGCGCACCTCGCCCTCATAATTGCCAAGGAATCCCTCGCATCCGTAGTCGGCGCGGATGCGCCCTTCTTTGCGGGTGCGCTTGATAAAGTCGAACACGCCGCGGAACTGTTCGTCGGTGAGCCGCATCGTCGGGTCGTGGGCAGCGCGCCCTACGGGGAAAACGGTGAAGAGTCGCCAGCGTCCGACACCCTTGGAAATGAGAAAATCGCCGATTTCATCGAGTTTTTCGTAGTTTCTTTGCGTGACGCAGGTGACGATGTCGAACGTAAAGCCTTGGGTGGCCACGAGCAGGTCGATGGCCTGGCTCACCATCTGGAAACTCTGCTGATTGCCGCGCATCCAGTTGTGGTCTTCTTCAAGCCCGTCGAGGCTGATGGTCATCGAGTGCAAGCCCGCCCGCAGCAGTTGCCGGTAGCGTTCAGGCGTCAGGTGAAGGGCGTTGGTCACCATGCCCCAGGGGAAGCCCCGCTCGTAGATGGCGCGTCCGCACGTCTCCAGGTCGCGGCGCATCAGCGGCTCGCCGCCACTGACAACCACAAACACCTTATGCGGCTCGCAGCGTCGGGCCACGCTGTCGAGCACGCCGAGGAAGTCCCGGAGCGGCATGTCTGTCTGTTCAGACAGTGTCTTGCAGTCGGAGCCACAGTGGCGACATTTCAGGTCGCAGCGCAGCGTACACTCCCAGAACAGCTGCCGCAGCGGGTGCTCGGCGAGGGTGCTTCGTTCGTGCTGCCGCCACAGTTCCAGGGCGATTTTCTTGCGCAGAGTCAACGGGATGGGATTCATAGCATTCTTCTTTGTTCGTTCTTTTTCCTATAAACTGACGAATAGGGAAAACCTTGCGTCATCTTCCGTTAATAATTCTTGATCTGTACCAGATGGTCTGAAGGATGCCGCGCATGGCGAGATAGACCACCTGTGCCAGCCACAGGCCGTCGTTGCCCCAGCCGTCGCGCGTCAGCAGGTAGACCGCTCCGAAGGATAGTGTCGCCACAATCGTCGACGCCAGCATTCCACGGGTAGCGGTGATGCCGACAAAGATGCCGTCCCAGATGAAGGCTGCCGCTCCGGCGGCAGGAACGAGCCATATCCACCAGATGTAGTCGCGGGCAACGTCGCGTACCTGCGGCTCGTCGGTCAGCAGGCGCACGATGTCCATACTGCCCACGACATATAATAAGGTGAAAGCAGCAGTCACCATCAGTGCCCAGCAAAAGAGCCGCCTGACGGTCTCGCGGAAGGCCGTGACGTTGCGTGCGCCATAGAAACGTCCGCCCAGAGCCTCGCCGGCGTAGGCAAAGCCGTCCATGAAGTAAGAGAAAAACAAGAACAGCTGCAGCATCACGGTGTTCGCCGACAGGACGACCGCTCCCTGACGTGCCCCTGCCGCCGTGAAATACAGGTTGACGGCCACCAGACAGATTGTCCGCAGGAAGATGTCGCGGTTGACGGTGAAGAAAGCACGTATCCCGCTGAAGTTCCATACGTGGTGTCGGCTACGGAATATCTTGCGATAGTGCCTCGCCAACATCCCCGCCGCCATCAGCAGACCTATATACTGCGCAATGACAGTGCCGAGCGCCACGCCCTCAATCTTCATCCCTACGCCATAGACCAGTGCCAGCGAGGCCGCGATGTTCACGACGTTCTGCAGGATGCTGACCGCCATCGGGATGCGGGTGTTCTGCATACCGATGAACCAGCCCGTCAGACTGAAGAGCCCCAGCGAGGCGGGAGCCCCCCAGACGACGATGCGGAAGTAGGCGGCGGCCAGTGGAGCCACGTCTTCCGTCGGCCCGATGAGCCGGAACATCAGCCACAGCAGGGGCGTCTGAAGGACGATGAGTAGGGTGGCAATGCCTGCTGCCACCATAGCCGAACGTACCAGAATTCTTGCGATTTCATCCAGGTCGCGCCGCCCCAGAGCCTGTGCCGTCATTCCGCTGGTGCCCATCCGCAAGAATCCGAAGAGCCAGTAGACGAGGCTGAAAATCATCGACCCAACGGCCACGGCCCCGATATATACGGCACTGCCCATGTGTCCGACAATAGCCACATCAATCAGCCCCAACAGCGGAACGGTGACGTTCGACACGATGGATGGCACGGCAATCTGCAATATCTGACGGTCTCTTGTGTTCATTTTCGCTGCAAAGTTACGCTTTTTATTTTATTTTTTGTACCTTTGCACCCAAAATCAGAACGTCATGAATATAGAAGCATTGATTAGCAAGGCAGCCGGCGAGGCCGTGAAGGCGCTCTACGGCATGGATGCAACCGAGAAGATGTTGCAGTTGCAGAAGACAAGGAGTGAGTTTGAGGGCAACCTGACGCTGGTGGTATTCCCCTTTGTGAAGGCCGCCCGAAAGAGCCCGGAGCAGACGGCGCAGGAAATCGGTGAATACCTGCAGCAGAACTGCACGGCCATCAGTGGTTTCAACGTGGTGAAGGGTTTCCTCAACCTGAGCATCGGCGACGGCGCCTGGATAGAGCTCTTGAAGGCCATCGACGCTGACGACCAATTCGGCACGAAGCAGGCCAGCGACGAGTCGCCCCTCGTAATGATTGAATACAGCAGCCCCAACACCAACAAGCCGCTCCACCTCGGCCACGTGCGCAACAACCTGCTCGGCTGGTCGCTGGCCCGGATCATGGAGGCCAACGGCAACCGCGTGGTCAAGACCAACATCGTCAACGACCGCGGCATCCACATCTGCAAGTCGATGCTCGCCTGGCTGAAGTACGGCAACGGCGAGACACCCGAGTCCTCCGGCAAGAAGGGCGACCACCTCATCGGCGACTACTACGTAGCCTTCGACAAGCACTACCGCGAGGAGGTCCGTCAGCTCGTGGCCCAGGGCATGGACGAGGAGCGTGCCAAGCAGGAAGCCCCGCTCATCAAGGAGGCCCACGAGATGCTCGTCAAGTGGGAGCAGAACGACCCCGACGTGCGCGCCCTCTGGCAGCAGATGAACTCATGGGTCTATGCCGGCTTCGACGAGACCTACAAGAAGATGGGCGTCTCGTTCGACAAGATCTACTACGAGTCGCAGACCTACCTCAAGGGCAAGGCCAAGGTGGAGGAGGGGCTCGCCAAGGGACTCTTCGAGCGCCACGACGACGGCTCCGTCTGGGCCGACCTCACGGGCGAGGGCCTCGACCAGAAGCTGCTGCTCCGCAGCGACGGCACCAGTGTCTACATGACGCAGGACATCGGCACCGCCGAGATGCGCTACGAGGACTACCCCATCGACAAGATGATCTACGTCGTGGGCAACGAGCAGAACTACCACTTCCAGGTGCTCAGCATCCTGCTCGACCGTCTCGGCTTCAAGTGGGGCAAGGAGCTGACCCACTTCTCATACGGCATGGTGGAGCTGCCCAACGGCAAGATGAAGAGCCGCGAGGGCACCGTCGTCGACGCCGACGACCTGATGGCCCTGATGGTCGAGGATGCCTACAAAACCTCGATGGAATTGGGCAAATTTGACGATATGACCGAGCAGGAGCGCTGCGAGATTGCCCGCGTCGTGGGCATGGGCGCCCTGAAGTATTTCATCCTGAAGGTCGACGCCCGCAAGAATATGCTCTTCAACCCCGAGGAGTCGATAGACTTCAACGGCAACACCGGCCCCTTCATCCAGTACACCTACGCCCGCATCCGCTCCATCCTGCGCAAGGCTGAGGCCTCCCCAAGCCCCTCCGAAGGAGGGGATGTAGAAATGCTTAATCCCAGAATGACTAACGCCACTTTAGGTAATCAAACACCCCCTCCTTCGGAGGGGCTTGGGGAGGCACTTAGCACCAAGGAGATCGAACTCATCCAGAAGATGTCGGAGTTCGGCGCAGCCGTCGAGCAGGCCGGCAAGGACTACTCCCCCTCGGGCATTGCCAACTACTGCTACGAGCTGACGAAGGTCTTCAACCAGTTCTATCACGACTACTCCATCCTCAACGAGCCCGACCCGCAGAAGCGCGCCGTCCGCCTCATGCTGGCCCGCAACGTCGCCAAGATTATCCGCAGCGGTATGTCGCTGCTCGGCATCGAGGTTCCCGAGCGTATGTAATTCGGTGTGCCTGGCTCGCGTCCGAGCCAGGCATACCGAAAATTTGCCCTATTTCAAATTCCGCAAAACCCGCCGCCTTTTCTCCAAAACCCGCCGCCTTTTCTCCAAAACCCGCCGCGTTTTCCCCAAAACCCGCCGCCTTTTGCCCAAAACCCAGCGCGTTTTGAAAATTCCACACGGTTGAGAAATTCTCGCCCACCTCCTCATGCGTCATCGGCTCAGGTGTCGGTTCAGGTGTCGGTTCCACCCTCTGAAGGCAGTCGCTGAGGGTCGTTTTTCCCGATGGAACCGCCTTTTTTTGCATATATAGTTGTTAATAGCAGGTTTTATCCTACACTTCCTACACTTCCTACACCTAAAAAAATCGGGCAGGTGTAGGAAGTGTCGGGAGTGTAGGATAAATACTGTTATTCGTAACTATGTCGTTCAATATGTTGTATCTGATTATCTGGCAGTATCGTTTAGTCCTGACGACTCTCTTGCCCTCCTGCTTACCCCCACGCTCGTTGTTCCCGTTGTCATAGTTGTCGTTTTTTCTCCCCATAAGTTTGGCCGTTCGGAAATTTGTTCGTATCTTTGCGGCGTTCAAATAACAAACGACTTTGAGAGAGCGTGAGGACGAATGACAAACGTACAGAATCCACCGACATATAGGAACGACACCGTGCTGCCCCTGCCTATGGAAGTGACGGCCGATGCGTGGGCCGTTGACGCTGCCTGCTCGGGCAATCCCGGCCCGATGGAGTATCAGGCCATCGACCTGCAGACGGGCTACCGCGTGTTCCACTTCGGACCGATGAAGGGTACAAACAATATCGGCGAGTTCCTCGCCATCGTCCACGCCCTGGCCCTCTGCTGGCAGCAGGGACAGCACGCGAAGACCATCTATTCCGACAGCTACAACGCCATCCTTTGGGTTAGGAAGCGGCAGTGCAAGACCAAGCTGGAACGAACGCCCGCCACAGAGCCGCTCTACCAGATTATCGCCCGGGCCGAAAACTGGCTGCGCACCCACGATTACCGCAACCCTATTGTGAAGTGGGAAACCTCAAAATGGGGCGAAGTGCCCGCCGACTTTGGGCGTAAGTAAGCCAAATGCGGCCCTTTAATTCTTTTTAACTTTTACGACGAGCCCAAAGTCTGCAAAATTTCATATATTTGCAGGCAATTTATAGTATGTACGCGCGCTAAGAGAAGATGACAGACGTTGTTTTATCGAGTTTTCTTAGCTTGTTTGCCTTGTTTGGCAAAGAAGAACAGGTTGACGAGTCATGGGCAAAGGCCATGCTTGTCAGCTATCTTCGTCACCATTTCGGCATACGCAATACCGACACCTACGTCGAACTTTACGGCGACCTCCGCGGAGCCTACGAGATGACCGCCGACCTTGACACGCCGTCGGTCGTGTCCTCCATCTGCTCCAACCTGCACGGCAAGATTACGATGCGCGAGGAGTCGCTGCTGCTGCTCCGTATCATGGAGTTCTGCGGCTTCGGCGAGGGCCATTCCAGCGTCATGTTCAAGGCCGTGGCCAAGGAGTTCCACATTCCCGACAAGCAGTTCCGCGACTATGCCGACTTCGTGGCCGGAAAGGAGGCGGAGCACGTCATGCTGCACCACGTCGACGGCGTCGACGGTCAGCTGAAGACCCTCTTCGACCCCGAGTCGGGACAGCTCATCTTTACCTACAGTGGCAGCGACACCGTGCTGCTGAACGACGTGCCGGTGCTCGCAGACACCTATCAGGTGTGGCTGCAGAGCAGTGTGCTGAAGGCGGGCGGCAAGCCGCTCTACTACAGCTCCGTCGCCGACGCCTACCGCCGTCGTCTTGGCCTGCTGGCTGAGACGGCGGGCACCGTGGAGTTCTGCGGGCGCGACATCAACTTCCGCTTCCCCGGCAGCGACAACGGCATGCACAACCTGAGCTTCACGCTGGCAAGCGGTGAACTGCTGGCCATCATGGGTGGCTCGGGCACGGGCAAGACCACGCTGCTCTCGCTGCTCAACGGCTCGCTGCAGCCCCAGCAGGGCACTATCACTATTAACGGCCACGACATCTCGGAGCCTGCTGCCAAGGCGCTGATAGGCTTCGTGCCGCAGGACGACCTGCTGATAGAGGAGCTGACCGTCTACCAGAACCTCTGGTTCACGGCAAAGCTCTGCTTCGAGGGCATGGCCGCCGACGAGCTCGACCGCCGCGTCATGAAGACGCTGAAGGACCTGGGGCTCGATGCCGCCAAGGACCTGAAGGTGGGCTCGGCCATCAACAAGTACATCTCCGGCGGTCAGCGCAAGCGGCTCAACATCGCCCTCGAGCTGATACGCGAGCCGGCGGTGCTCTTCCTCGACGAGCCGACGTCGGGACTGTCGTCGGCCGACACGGAGAAGGTGGTCAACCTGCTGAAGGAGCAGACGCTCAAGGGCAAGCTCATCGTCGTCAACATCCACCAGCCGTCGAGCGACGTCTATAAGCTCTTCGACCGTCTGTGGCTGCTCGACCGTGGCGGCTATCCCGTGTTCGACGGCAATCCCATCGACGCCATCACCTACTTCAAGGAGGCTGCCTGCTATGCCGACGCCGAGACCAGCGCCTGCCCCACCTGCGGCAATGTGAACCCCGAGGTGATACTGAACATCATCGACGAGAAGGCCCTCAACAGCAGCGGCGAACAGTCGGACGAGCGCAAGACGACGCCCCAGGCATGGCACGAGCTCTACCTGGAGAACCGCGAGCCGATGGCCGAGCCGAAGGTCAGCGACGTGCCGCCCTCCGACCAGCGGATGCCAGGCCCGCTGAAGCAGTTGGCCATCTTCCTGCACCGCAACTTCAAGACTAAGATTACCAACCTGCAATACCTGCTCATCACGCTGCTGGAGGCACCGCTGCTGGCCGTGGTGTGCGCCCTGCTGACACGCTTCGCACCGCCCGAGGGCTATTCGGTGATGCAGAACAAGAACCTGGTGAGCTATTTCTTCATGGCCGTCATTGTGGCCACGTTCGTCGGCATGAGCGGCTCAGCCGAGGAGATTATCCGCGACCGCGCCCTGCTGAAGCGCGAGAAGTTCTTGCGTCTGTCGTATGGCAGCTACATCTGGTCAAAGATTCTGTTCATGGCCGCCGTATCGCTGCTGCAGACTTTCCTCTTCATCCTCGTGGGCAACACCATCATGGGGCTTCACGGGCTGTTCGGCACGTGGTGGCTCATCCTCTTCGTCACCGCTTTCCTGGCCAACCTCACCGGCCTGCTGCTGTCGCAGTGTCTCAGTTCGGTGGTGGCCATCTATATCAGCATACCCATACTGCTCATACCCCAGATCCTGCTCTGCGGACTGGTGGTCAGCTTCTCTGACCTGACCCCAGGCAGCACTACCGGCAACGTGCCCCTGATAGGCGACCTCATACCTTCGCGCTGGTCGTACGAGGCTCTGGCCGTCACGTCGTTCACTGACAACGAGTACGAGAAACCGTTCTTCGAGGCTGACCGTGAGAAGTTTGAGAACCAATACTACAACATGGGCTTCCTCTACGAGCTGCAGTCGCAGCTGGAGACCATGAAGGACGAGAAGCAGCGCGGCAAGGAGGTGAACCCCGCCCACATCGAGACCATCGAGCGCAACCTGCCCCTGCTGACCGCCTACTTAGGCATGAGTCCTTACGCAGGGGGCGGCGACTATGAGTCGCTGAAGCAGTATATGAAGGAGGCCGAGCGGCTGCTCGCCGACCGCTGCAACGCCGCTACGCTGAAGGCCGACCGCCAGATGGCCGACCTTATACGCCAGAAAGGCAAGGACGCCATGGTGCAGCTGAAGCACGACAACTACAACCTGAAGCTGGAGGAGTTTGTCGTCGGTGCCGACCAGGGCCGTATGCTCGATGTCGTCGCAGGCGTCATCGTGCCCCGCGCCGGTCTCGTTTTCCTCACGCCGCAGAGCCACATAGGCCGTGCCCCGTTCTACAGCTGCGAAAAGATTCTGGGCCCGTGGCACGTCAAGACCCTGTGGTTCAACCTCGGCGTACTGCTGTTGATGAGTATTATCGTAATAACATTATTAATATCTAAACTTTTAGCGAAATGAAAAAATTATCTATTCTCGCTGTAGCATTTGCAGCACTGACCTTCGCCGCCTGCGGAGGCAAGAAGACCACAGACAACGTGGAAGGAAAAGATTCAGTAAAGAGCTTCGAGCAAGAGCAGATTGAAGCCGCCATCAAGATGCACTTCGACAGCCTCGCCAGCGAGCTCGGCAAACTCAAGCAGCTGCCCGTGGCAGCCAAGGACGGCGTCATCACGCTGACCGACGAAGAGAAGCAGGTGAAGCCCGACTATCTGCTGGATGTTGCCGTCATCGACAACGCCATCACGCTCTCTGAGAAGTATCGCGTGCTGAGTGCCCTCGAAGTCGACAAGGAAGTTGCCAAGCTCTACGACATGGATACCGCCGACATCGATAAGGCCATCACCAAGCTGGCTGCCGACATCAACGATCCGTCGTTCAAGGCCGTCGAGGGTAAGTCGGGCATCTACGAGAGCGCTCAGGAACTTTACGACGCCATGAACGAGAACGGCCGCATCAACTACTTCTGGCAGATTGTTGCTTCATCGCTTGTGGAGCAGCTCTACGTCACTTCGCAGAACACCGACAAGTTCCTGACCTCCTTCACCGACGACGCTGCCGACAAGGTGACGTTCCGCATCATCCTCATTCAGGATGCCCTGAACCGCCTGACCGAGTACGACCCCGAAATCTCGCCCGTTGTTGATGCTATTGCTCCGCTGAGCGTGCTCAACGCCACGACCGTTGACGAGTTCAAGGTCCAGCTGGCCGAAGCCAGCGAGAAGATCATTGCTGCGCGCAATGCTCTGGTGAACCTTGCCAAGTAATTTGTTGTTTGCACGGATTTTGCCAAATAGCCGCCACGTTTAGGAGAAACGTGGCGGCTTTCTGAATAATGGTTTTCGGGTGCAAGTCTCTGGTTTGACAACAGAAAGCAATGGCTCAACAAACTCCAAGACTGCTACTTATGAAAAATGGTCACAGAACCGTTTCGCCCTGATTCTTTATGCTTTTTTCCGGTAGGTTACAATCAGGTTGTCGCCGTAGCGTTGCTGGCTGACGACGGTGGCATTGGCTGGCAGCTGGGGGGCGCGGGTGCCGCCGCCGACGGTCAGCGCGAGGTTCGTCTCGACGCGGATTTCGTCCCATAGGCTTTGCACGAGGAACGACTGCAGTGTGCGCGCGCCACCCTCGACGATGAGCGACAGGATGTTGTGGGCGTGCAGACTGTCGAGGTTCAGCGGGTGGGTGCGGTCGACGACCAGCCGCTTCGGGCTGCTGCCCCGCCAGTGGCGGACGGTCAGCTGCGGGCGTTCGCGCTCATTGGTCACGCGGCCCACGAGTATGGCGTCCTCCTCGGCCCTCAGCTTGTGGGCGAGCATCTGGGTGAAGGGCGACGATATCTGCAGCGCCTTGCCGTCGTCGTCGATGAATCCGTTGGCCGTCTGTGCCCACTTTAATATAATGTACGGGCGCGAGCAGTGGTGGAAGGTTAAGAAGCGGCGGTTCAGCTCGCGGCACTCCTGCTCGAGCACGCCGACGGCGACGTCGATGCCCGCCTCGCGCAGCTTCTGTATGCCGCGCCCCTGCACCTTGGCAAAATCGTCCTGGCAGCCCACGACGACGCGCCTGATGCCCTTCCTGACAATCAGGTCGGCGCAGGGCGGCGTCTTGCCGTAGTGTGAGCACGGCTCTAATGAGACGTACATCGTGGCCTGCTTCAGCAGCGGCTCGTCCTCCGTACTCACCGAGGCAAATGCGTTTACCTCGGCATGGCCCTCGCCGCAGCGCACGTGGTAGCCTTCGCCTATGATTCGCCCGTCGGCCACGATGACTGCGCCCACCATCGGGTTGGGCTTGGCGTTCTGTCGTCCGTTCATGGCCAGCTGCAGGCAGCGGCGCATGTATCTCTCGTCTTCTGTCGTTTGGTTCATTGGCTTCGTTGGTATGTTGTTCAGTTTAATGTTCCTGTTTTATTGAATACTGACCCCACCCCTACCAGTTTATATTGGTACTCGGGTGTCTCATCCACGGATGCCGCAGATGAGACACCTGCGACCACACTGTGAGTTGCAAAGTTACGAAATATCGAGGACAGTTAGGCGTCTGGGATTGTTAATCTTCCTTAATTGCCGTTCCCGTGCTTTTGGATTCCGCTGAACTTACGACCCGGTGAAGGGCTCTGAAGGCTTTGCCAAGAACGTCAGGCTGCTCCTCATGAGCGGCGGCAAGGATTTTAGGTGTAGGAAGTGTAGGGAGTGTAGGATAAAAAGTACAAATAGCAATTATATATATAGGGGCAAGCCGTCAGGACGCTGAGTGGCAACAGGGCTTTCTGGCGTGTGCCGGGGCCGGAACCGACACCTGACCCTACACCTTGTGAGCAGACAGAAAGGAATAGCCCAACGGCGCAGAAGAGTCAAAAGGCGGCGGGTTTTGGGCAAAAGGCGGCGGTTTTTGGCGATATACGGCGACGGTTCATAGTAGGCGTTGCAGTTATAATTGTCGAGCGTCTGACAAATGTGTTCGTTGTCCACGCGCAAGACGGCGTCTGCATAGTCCTCAGCCGGTAGTAACTACAAATCGTCAGTCTTGACCTGCCCGTCGGGGAAAAACACATTCTACTCTTGAAACTTCCAAGGTTTTTCTTGCATAAGTCCTTTTTTCTTCGTATTTTTGCGGGCAATATGACATACGCGGAACTATGGCGGCCGCTGACGGCGGTGTACGACGAGCGAGAGGCGCAGGCCGTGGCGCGGCTGGTGCTCGAGGAGCACTTCGGCCTGACGATGGCCGACGTGCTGACGGGTCGTATGCCCGACGAGTCAGCGCTGGCCGATATTCAGCAGCGGCTGCTCGCGGGTGAGCCCGTGCAGTATGTCCTGGGGTGGGCCGAGTTTGGCGGCCGTCGGTTTGCGGTTGGGCCGGGCGTGCTCATTCCGCGGCCAGAGACGTATGAGCTCTGCCGGTGGATACACCTCACGGGCGCTTGCCGGGTGCTCGACGTCGGCACGGGCAGCGGCTGCATCGCCTGCACGCTCGCGGCAGAACAGCCGGCGGCGCGGGTGACGGGCTGGGACATCTCGCCTGCGGCTCTGGAAATAGCCCGCGAGAACGCCAAACGTACCAATGTTCACGTGTCGTTTGAGGAGGTTGATGTGCTGCGACAGTGTCGCAGCATAGGAGACAGGTGGGACTTGATCGTGAGCAACCCGCCTTACGTCTGCCAGCGCGAGCGGGCGGCGATGGAGCGCAACGTCGTCGACTATGAACCGCACCAGGCCCTGTTCGTGCCCGACGACGACCCGCTGCTGTTCTACCGCGCCATCGCCGCCTACGGGCAGGAGGCGCTGAAGCCCGCCGGCCGCCTCTACTTCGAGCTGAACCCCCTCTACGCCCGCGACGTTCAGCGGCTGTTAAGTATGATGTCGTATCACGACATCGAAATCCGCGACGACCAATACGGCAAGCAACGAATGATAAGAGCACAACGATGAAGGAAGTAACCGAGCAGGGAGCCTACCTGCAACTGGCCCAGCTCTGCGCCCGCAGCGAGCACTGCCAGTATGAGCTGACGGAGAAGATGCGGCGGTGGGGCATGAGCGACGAGGCTCAGGCCCGCGTGATGGCCCGGCTCGTCGGCGAGCGCTATGTCGACGACGAGCGCTACGCCCGCGCGTTCGTGCGCGATAAGATAAGGTATAACAAGTGGGGCCGCCGCAAGGTGGAGCAGGCTCTGTGGGCGAAGCACGTCGGCGACGACATCAGCGAGCGCGTGCTCGGCGAGGTCGGCGACGACGAATACCTCAGCGTGCTGCGCCCGCTGCTGCAGCAGAAGCGGCGCAGCGTGAAGGCTGACAGCGACTACGAGCGGAACCAGCGGCTGGTGAAGTTCGCCCTCGGCCGCGGCTTCACTTACGACATCATCCGCCAGTGCATCGGCGGCGACATCGGCGACGTGGATGAAGAAGACTAACCTCTGGCAGCGACTGCTCGACCTGCTGGCCCCGCGCTTCTGCACGGTCTGCGGCCGGCGGCTGTCGCTGTCGGAGCAGGTGCTCTGCGCGTCGTGCAACATGCACCTGCCGCGGACGGGCTTCCATCTGAATGGCGCCGACAACATGATGGCCCGCCTCTTCTGGGGCGTCATCCCTGTGGAGCGGGCGGCAGCGCTGTTCTACTACGAAGCCAGCTCAGACGCCAGCAACATCGTCTACGACCTGAAGTACCACGACCATCCCGAGATAGGCGAGGAGATGGGCCGGATGATGGCCCGCGAGTTTGCCCCCTCGGGCTTCTTCGACGGCATCGACCTGATAGTGCCCGTGCCGCTGGCCCGCAGCCGTCAGCGACACAGGGGCTACAACCAGAGCCTGTGTATTGCCAAGGGCATTGCCGACGCCACGGGCCTGCCACTCGGCAAGCGGGCCGTGCGCCGCACGACGTTCAAGAAGAGCCAGACGCAGATGGGGCGCAGGGAGCGGCAGGAGAACGTGGCCGACGTGTTCAGGCTGAGGGATGCCGCGGCGGTCAGCGGCAGGCACGTCCTGCTCGTCGACGACGTGGTGACCACCGGCGCCACGATGACGGCCTGCGCCCGCGAGCTGCTCGCCGCCGGCGGGGTCAGGCTGAGCCTCCTGTCGCTCGGCTTCGCCAAGTCGTAAACGGTTAGTTTAACCTGAATTATAATCTTTTATAGGTGACGATGGGCGCAATGTCGATATTTTTTAGTACTTTTGCGCCCGAATTAACGAAAAAGCATTATGAAGCAGAAACGCCAGATAGCCATTCTCGGCTCAACGGGCTCGATAGGCACACAGGCGCTCGAGGTCATCGGCGAGCACTCCGACCTCTACGAGGTCTACTGCCTGACGGCGAACAACCGCGTGGAACTGCTGGCCCGGCAGGCCCATCAGTTCAAGCCCGCCGCCGTCGTCATTGCCAACGAGGCACGATACGACGAGCTGCGGCGGCTGATGGACGACATGCCCGACGTGAAGGTCTATGCCGGCCGCAAGGCCCTCGACGAGATTGTCGAGGCAGGGCCCATCGACATGGTGCTCACGGCGATGGTCGGATTTGCCGGACTCTCGCCCACCATCCACGCCATCCGGGCCGGCAAGGCCATCGCTCTGGCCAACAAGGAGACGCTCGTTGTGGCCGGTGAGCTGATACTGCAGCTGGCACAGCAGTACCACACGCCCATCCTGCCCGTCGACAGCGAGCACTCCGCCATCTTCCAGTCGCTGGTAGGCGAGGACCAGAACCCGATAGAAAAGATTCTGCTCACGGCCTCGGGCGGGCCCTTCCGCCTGAAGTCGATGGAGGAGATTGCCCACGTGACGAAGGCCGACGCCCTGCGCCACCCGACGTGGGACATGGGTGCGAAGATTACCATCGACTCGGCCTCGATGATGAACAAGGGCTTCGAGGTGATCGAGGCTAAGTGGCTCTTCGGCGTCGAGGCCAAGCAGATTCAGGTGCTCGTCCACCCGCAGAGCATCGTCCACAGCGCCGTGCAGTTCCAAGACGGCTCGGTGAAGGCGCAGCTCGGCGTCCCCGACATGAGGCTGCCCATACAGTATGCCTTCTCGTTCCCGCGTAGGCTGCCCCTCAGCGGCAAGCGGCTCGACCTCTTTGCCGCCCAGAAACTGGAGTTCTTTGAGCCCGACATGGAGAAGTTCCGCTGTCTGGCCATGGCCTACGAGGCTCTGGAAAAGGGAGGTAACATGCCCTGTATCGTCAACGCCGCCAACGAGGTGGTAAACCGCGCCTTCCTCGAAGACCGCTGCCAGTTCCTGCAGATGGGCGACGTCATCGCCGAGACCATGCAGCGTGCCACTTTCGACCCGTCGCCCGACTACGACACCTACGTCGCCACCGACGCCGAGGCCCGGCGCATTGCAACCGAATTCTTAGCCCCCCTAAGTTAGGGGGTTGGGGGTCTGAACAAGCGCAGACTTCCACCATCATAACAATAATAACTTACACGGGTCCTGATTATCGCTTGTTCAGACCCCACACCCCCCTAACTCAGGGGGCTTAGATATGGAAGTATTTCTGATAAGACTGTTACAGTTCATGCTGGCTATCAGCCTGCTCGTGCTGCTCCACGAACTGGGGCACTTCACCTTCGCCAAGCTCTTCAAGGTGCGCGTGTCGAGGTTCTACCTGTTCTTCAACCCTAAGTTCCACATCGTCAGCACCTACGACACATGGGTGCGCCGGCTGCTGAAGCTGAAGCCCGAAGTGGTGCCCACGAAGAAGGACGACGAGGGCAACGAGAAGAAGGAGTACGTAGGCACGGAGTACGGACTGGGATGGCTGCCGCTCGGCGGCTATTGTGCCATCGACGGCATGATCGACGAGACCAACCAGAAGCTCAGCGAGAAGGCCCAGCCCTGGGAGTTCCGCACCAAACCCGTCTGGCAGCGCCTGCTGATCATGATCGGCGGCGTGCTGGTGAACTTCCTGCTGGCACTGTTCATCTACGCGATGATCCTGTTCCACTGGGGCGACACCTACATCCCCGTGAAGGACATGACGATGGGTATGAAGTTCAACAGCGAGGCCAAGGCACTCGGCTTCCGCGACGGCGATATTCTGATAGGTACGGAGAAGGGCGAGTTCAAGGACTTCTCGGCCGACCTCTACCGCAACATCTCCGAGGCTACGCGCGTCGACCTCGTCCGCGACGGCAAGCCGATGAGCCTCACCCTGCCCGGCGACCTCAACCTGCTCGGTATGCTGAAGGCTGAGCCGTCGTTCGTGCGTCCGCTCATCCCCGCCGTCATCGACAGTGTGATGGCCGACACGCCCGCCGCCGGCATCGGGCTGCAGAAGGGCGACCGCATCGTGGCCATCAACGGTTCGCCGGTCGACTCCTACAACGAGTTCACCGACCAGATAGGCCGCCTCAGCGACGTACTCGCCGTGGCCAAGACCGGTGCCGACAGCATGAAGGTGCGCCGCGCTACCATTGCCTATACACGTGGCGAAACGACGGATACGGCCGACGTCGTGCTCTCGCCCGAGCTGACCGTGGGATTCTTCGTGAAGACGCTGGCCGGTGTCTATACACCCTACACCCGCGAGTATGGATTCTTTGAGAGCATTCCCGCCGGCATTAAGTATGGCTGGAACGTGCTCGCCGGATATGTCGACGACATGAAGTACGTCTTCACCGCCGACGGCGCCAAGTCGCTCGGTGGCTTCGGCGCCATCGGAAGCCTCTTCCCGCCCGTCTGGGACTGGTATCTGTTCTGGAAGATGACGGCCTTCCTCTCGATTATCCTTGCATTTATGAATATCCTGCCCATACCGGCCTTGGACGGCGGTCACGTGCTGTTCCTGATGTATGAGGCCATCACGCGCCGCAAGCCCTCAGAGCAGTTCATGATACGCGCCGAGTACGTCGGTTTCGGCATCCTGATATTGCTGATGGTCGTGGCCAACCTCAACGACATCCTGCGCTGGTTAGGGTATATGTAGGCTGCAACAGGTTCGCGGTTTCTGCGTTTAGCAGGGCCATTGTGCGCGGAAAGTAGTGGCAACTGGCATTTTTTCTTCCGAAAATTTGGCCAATTGAAAAATAATGTCTACCTTTGCAGCAGATAACAAGACATACGAGTCCGAGGATTCCGACAAAAGAGTGACGTCGGAATTCTTTCTTTTTTGTCTGCCTAAAATATAAATCAAAAAATAACAGCTATGGCATATATGTCACAAGAAGGCTACGACAAACTGATAGCCGAACTGAAACATCTGGAGAGCGTAGAACGCCCCAAGGCATCGGCCGCCATCGCCGAAGCCCGCGACAAGGGCGACCTGAGTGAGAATAGTGAGTATGATGCTGCCAAGGAAGCCCAAGGGCATCTCGAGGCAAAAATCAATCAACTCAAGTTGGCCATCTCGGAGGCTAAGATTGTGGACACCTCGCGTCTGAGCACTGACGCTGTCCAGATCCTGTCGAAGGTGGAGATGACCAATCTGGCTAACAAGGCCAGGATGGCCTATACCATCGTCAGCGAGAACGAGGCCAACCTGCGTGAGGGGAAAATATCAATCACGACGCCCATCGCCCAGGGACTGTTGAACCACAAGGTGGGCGACGAGGTGGAAATCAAGATTCCACGCGGCACCATCAAGCTGCGCATCGACAAGATTACGGTAGGGTGAACAAGCATCATTAACGTTGTACCGCAAACATTTAATAAATTAGTAATTGCCATGGCAGATATATTCAGTAAGATTGCCGCTGGCGAAATACCCAGCTATAAGTGCGCCGAGAACGATGAGTTTTACGCATTTCTCGACATCAACCCGTTGGTGAAGGGGCATACTCTTGTAATACCTCGCCGCGAAGTAGACTACTTCTTCGACATGGACGACGACGAACTCGCCCGCTACCAGCAGTTTGCCAAAAGCGTGGCTGTGGCCATCAAGAAAGCATACCCCTGCCGTAAGGTGGCCCAGATTGTGCTTGGTCTTGAGGTTGCTCATGCTCACATACACCTCATCCCCATGCAGAGTGAGGCCGATGCTGACTTCCGCCGCGAAAAGCTCAAACTTACAGAGGATGAGTTCAAGGAAGTGGCAGCTAATATCTCTAAGGCTTTCAATAGTTAGCCTCAGATATATTCCTCGCCGTACTTCAGTCTGACTTCATTCACGTACTTACGAATCAGGGCCGACGAGTCGCTCTTCTTGCAGATGAGCAGCACGTCGCCTGATTCGACGACGATGTACCCCTCAAGCCCGTTGATTACTGCCAAGTGACCGCGAGGCATTTTGATAATGTTGTCCCGACAATCTTCGAGGAGAGCCTCTGAGTCGATGATGACATTATCGTCTTCCCCTTTCTGCATACTTTCATAAATGGAGTGCCATGTACCCAGGTCAGCCCAACCGAAACTACACTTCATGACATACACATTCTCTGACTTCTCCAACAGTCCGGTCTCGATAGACAAGTTGGGGAATTTAGAGAAAGATTCGTATATATAATCACGTTCCTCCTCAATGTCTAAGCCTTCTTTGTCAATCTGACGCAGCACAGCCGGCAGGATGCGGTACAGGCTGTTTACTAAGTTGCGAACATTGGACACGAAAATGCCCGTGTTCCACAGAAATTCACCGCTGCTTACAAACATTCTCGCAAAATCGCGCTCTGGCTTTTCTGTAAACGACTTTACCTCGTACAGATTTTCCTTCCCAGTCGCGTCACCCATCTGTATATAACCATATCCAGGCTCTGGGCGTGTCGGGGTTACACCCATAGATATCAGACAGTCTTTCTTCTCAACAAAATCAAGGCACGCCCGGATGTCCCTCTCAAAAGCCTCGTCGCCCAGAACGGCTTGGTCGGATGGCAAGATAATCATACGGGCATCAGGACAAATATGTGAAATTCGGAACGAGGCCCACGCTATGCTTGGTGCTGTGTTGCGCGACACAGGTTCAGCCAGCACATTGTCGGGCGGCAATTCTGGCAGCTGTTTCGTTACCCAGTAAGCATACTCCACTTGTGTGCTAACGAAAATATTCTCTCTTGGAACAATGTTCTGCATTCGGTCGTAGGCCTGCTGTAATTGGGTCCGGCCGGTTCCGAAAAAGTCAATAAACTGTTTGGGCTTACGCTCACGGCTGCACGGCCATAGCCTACGACCCCTGCCTCCAGCAAGAATCACACAAAAATGTTTTTCCGATATTTCCATTATGTCTGAGTTAGATGTTTTACTTTTCGGCGACGAAGTTACGCAATATAAATCATAAAACCAAGTATTTTTAAGATTTTTAGCTGAAACTTTTTGTCAGTTCATTTTTTCTTAGTACCTTTGCACCCGCTTTTGATGCCCAGATGGCGGAATCGGTAGACGCGCTGGTCTCAAACACCAGTGGGGCAACCCGTGCCGGTTCGACCCCGGCTCTGGGTACGACTGTAAAAAGCAATCCCTTGTAAGCAAGTGACTTACAGGGGATTTTTGATTTTTAAGGCGTACTAAAAGTGTACTATATAATAATGAAGTGTGCTTTTGTTACGTTCCTACGGCGGAGAGGTTTGGGGGTCTCACGGCGTTGATTCGGCGTTGGTTCTGCAAAAATATATAAAATAAGGAGGGTAAAGTATGGCGGTTTCAGGAATAATCAGTAATTTTGCACTTTAAAACCAAGCGACATGAAAGTAAAAGTAGTGAATAAGGGGCGGCAGCCCTTGCCGCAATACGCCACGCCGCAGAGTGCCGGCATGGACTTGAGGGCGAACCTCGACGAGCCGATAACACTTCAGCCGCAGCAGCGCCGGCTTATACCCACGGGGCTTTACATCGCGCTGCCCTCAGGCTATGAGGCTCAGGTGCGCCCACGCAGCGGTCTGGCCCTGAAGCACGGCATCACCGTGCTGAACGCGCCGGGTACCATCGACGCCGACTACCGCGGCGAGGTGGGCGTGCTGCTTGTGAATCTGTCGCAGGAGCCGTTTGTCGTCAACGACGGTGAGCGCATTGCCCAGATGGTCATTGCCCGCCACGAGCAGGGCGAGTTTGTCGAAGTCGATGCGCTCGACGAGACAGAGCGCGGTGCCGGCGGTTACGGACATACGGGAGTGAAGTAATATTTGAAGATAGAAATGGGAGATATGGTCAGACTATTGGTTGTTTTAGCAGTGTTATCGTGGGGAATGAGCGTCAGTGCTCAGGGCCGGGACGATGGTGCAGAAGGTAATCATATTTCGCATCTCTCACCCCTCGACTCTCACCTCTCTTACGACGCTTTCTTTCTTGAGGCGATGGTGCAGCGGCAGAAGGGTAACCACGACGCCACCTTCGACCTGCTACAGCACTGCATTAAGCTGAACCCGCAGGCCTCGGAGGCCTACTACTACCTGGCACAGTACTACCAGATGCTGCGCAACGACAGCCTGGCGCAGCAGTGCTACCTGAAGGCTGCCGAGCTGGAGCCCGACAACCCCACCTACCTTGAGACGGTGGCCCAGTCGTACATCCGACAGCAGGACTACGAGAAGGCCATCAAGGTGGTCGAGCAACTGTATAATCAAGACAAGAGCCGCGAGGAACTCCTTGAGATGCTCTTTGAACTGTATCAGCAGACTGGCGACACCGACAAGGCCATTGCCACGCTGAACCGAATCGAGGCTAACGAGGGCAAGAGCGAGCGGCTGTCGCTTGCCAAGAGCGAAATTTACACCAAGATGGGCAACAAGGCAGCGGCCATTGCCGAGATGAAGACGCTGGCCGACCAGTATCCCAACGACCTGAATTACCGTGGCATGTATGCCGACATGTTGCTGCGCAACGACGAGGAGCAGCAGGCACTCAGACTCTACAACGAAATTCTGGCCGAAGAGCCCGACAACACCCACGCCCTGGTGTCGCTGCGCAGTTACTACCGCGTGCAGGGCGAGACCGAGAAGGTGGACTCCATCACCGAGCTGATACTGCTGAACAAGAACACGACTACCGATCAGCGCATCTACCTGATGCGGCAGGTGGTTGCCGACAGCGAGCGGACCGACGGCGACAGCACACAGGTGCTGGCCCTGTTCCATAAGATGCTGGCTCAACCCCAGCAGAGCGACGACATCGCCACGCTCTGCGCCGCCTACATGGACCTGAAGAAGATGCCCCAGGACTCGGTGAAGGCCATGCTGCAGACGGTGCTGCGCATAGCCCCCGACAATGCCGCCGCCCGGCTGCAATTGGTCGGCTACGCCTGGGACCGCAAGGATCACGACGAAGTCATCAGCCTCTGTCAGGAGGCCCGTCAGTATAACCCCGAGGAGATGGCGTTCTACTACTATCAGGGCATGGCCTACTATCAGGAGGACGACCACGACAAGGCGCTGGAAGCCTTCCAGAACGGCATCAGCGTCATCAACGACGAGAGCAACCCGGCCATCGTCAGCGACTTCTATGCCGTCATGGGCGACCTGTTGCAACAGAAGGGCCTGACCCGCGAGGCATTCGAAGCCTACGACTCCTGCCTGCAGTGGAAGGACGACAACATCGGCTGCCTGAACAACTACGCCTACTACCTGAGCGAAATGAACGAGCAGCTCGACAAGGCCGAGGAGATGAGCTACAAGACCATCAAGGCCGAGCCCAAGAATGCCACCTACCTCGATACCTACGCTTGGATCCTCTTCATGCAGCAGCGCTACAGTGAGGCGAAGATATACATCGACCAGGCCCTTCAGAACGACTCTGACAGTAGTGCCGTCATTACCGAGCACGCCGGCGACATCTATATCCAGAACGGGGAGGCTGAGCGTGCCGTGGAACTGTGGCAGCAGGCACTTGGGAAAGACCCGCAGAACAAGCTGCTGGCAAGGAAAATCAGACAACGCAAATATATCAAGAAGAAATGAAGACATCACACACACTAAAGCTGGCCACCCTGGCCCTGACACTGACGCTGCTGGCAGCGTGCGGCTCGAAGAAGAAGCTGGCCGAGGAGGCTACGCCCCAGACTGCGCCTGTCACCACCGTCACGCGGTCGGTCGCCTTAGAGAAAGTATGGGCCAACAACGCCGTCCAGCCCCCGAAGTTCATCACGTCGAAGGTGAAGTTCGTTGCCACTGCCGACGGCAAGGACATCTCGCTGACGGGCAGTCTGAAGATGAAGCGCGACGATGTCGTGCGCCTGCAGCTGATGGCTCTCGGACTGGTGGAGGCTGCGCGCCTGGAGTTCACCAAGGACTATGTGCTTATCGTGGATCGCATCAACAAGCAGTACATCAAGGCTCCGTACTCCGATGTAGATTTCCTGCAGCGCAACGGCCTGAGCTTCTACACGCTGCAGGCCCTGTTCTGGAACGAGCTGTTCCAGCCGGGCCGCACCACGCTGAGCCAAGACGACATGGCCAGGTTTGACACCAGTGCCAGTAAGGACGGCGATGCCGTCATCAAGTTCGACGCTGATTTGTTCGGCTACAGCTGGACAGCCAGTCAGGCTACCGGTCTCATCAAGCAGGCCAAAGTCGTCTTCAATGACCAGAACAGCAGCAAGACGGGCCTGACGTGGAACTACGACGGCTTTAACCCGCTGAAAGAAGGCAGCCGCCAGTTCCCCAACGCCATGAACATCGTCCTGAAGACCACTAAGAAGGAGATCCAGCTCGACCTGAAGCTGAACAGCATCACCCACGAGACAGACTGGGAGCCCTACACCGAGGTGTCGGGCAAGTACCGTCAGGTGACTGTCGAAGAGATTCTTCAGCGCGTCTTGTCGCTTTAAGGATAACAGAGGATGAACAGACTGACAATCATATTACTCGCCCTGACCCTGTCCATAGGTTCTGCTGCACAGACCAAGAAGACCGTGCAGCAGACCAAGAAGACCGTGCAACAGCCGAAGAAGACTGTGCAGCAGCCGAAGAAGGCCGTGCAGCAGCCTAAGAGTGCAAAGACATCGGTCGCCCGGCAGCCGGCTGCCAAGACTACAACTGCCAGAAAAAAGACAACGACACAGAAAGGCAAGGGCAAGACTTCCACCCCGACACCGCTGACACCGAACATCAAGGGCCTGCAGAACGAGCGCCAGCAACTGCAGAAGCAGATCAAGGAGCAGGAGCAGAAACTGCAGGCCAACCGCATGAACGTCAAGCAGCGCTTAGAGCACCTGCAAGTCATCAACACCGAGATTGCCGACAAGCTCCGCACCATAGACACCATCCGCCAAGACCTGAACGTGCTTGACGGCAATATAGCCACGCTCGACATCCAGCGGAGCACCCTGGAGAACAAGCTCAACGAGCGGAAACAGAACTACCTGAAGTCGATGCGCTATATGCACCGCAACCGCTCCGTGCAGGACCAGCTGATGTTCGTCTTCAGCGCCCAGAGCTTCACGCAGATGTACCGCCGCCTGCGCTTCGCCCGCGAGTATGCCCAATACCAGCAGGCACAGGGCGAGGCCATCATGCTGCTGAAGGAGCAGATTGAGGAAGTGCAGGAGGAGATGAACTCTACCAAGCAGCAAAAGAACACCCTGCTGAACCGCGGCGAACAGGAGCGGCGCAGTCTGGAAGGCCAGCAGGCCGAGCAGCAGCAGATGGTGACCTCGCTGCAGAAGGAACAGAAGAGCATACAGAACATCATAGCTGAGCAGCGCAAGAAAGACGCCGCCCTCAACGCACAGATTGAGAAACTGATAGCCGAGGAGGTTGCCCGCGCCAAGGCTCGTGCCGAGGCCGAAGCCAAGGCTCAGGCTGAAGCCCGTCGGAAAGCCGCCGAGGCCGCTGCCAAGAAGCGTGCCGAGGAGCTGGCCCGCAAGAAGGCTGCCGCCGAAGCTGCTGCCCGCGAGAATGCGCGCCGCATAGCCGAGGCCAAGGCTCGCGAAGAGCGTGCCAAGCAGCAGGCTCTTGCTGCCGAGCGCAAGAGTGCCGAGGAGAAGCGCGCTGCCGAGCGTGCCGCCCGCGAGGCCGAGGCTGCGCGCAAAGAGGCCGAGCGCAAGGCCGCCGAAGAGGCCAAGGCCCACGAGCGCGAGGTGGCCGAAGTCAAGAAGAAGGAGCGCGAGGAGCGCGAGGAGCGCGAATCGTTCACCGTCTCGACCGAGGACCGCCGTCTCAGCGGCACCTTCGAGAGCAACCGCGGCCGTCTGCCCATGCCCATCACCGGCGGCTACCGCATCGTCAGCGGCTTCGGCCAGCACAACGTGGAAGGGCTGAAGGGCGTACAGATCGACAACAAGGGAATCAACATCAAGGGTCAGGCCGGTGCCCAGGCCCGCAGCATCTTCGACGGCGAGGTCTGCGCCGTCTTCAATATCAGCGGCACGATGGGTGTCATGGTGCGCCACGGTCGCTACATATCGGTCTACACGAACCTCTCGTCGGTAAGTGTCCGCAACGGACAGCGCGTCAGCACGCGCCAGAGTCTTGGCACGGTGGGGTCGGAAGGCGTCATGCAGTTCCAGCTGCGCAATGGCAAGACACCGCTGAACCCCTCGCGCTGGCTGGCACGCTGATACTCTATACCTATTTATATATAAGACATGGAAGAGAAAGAATACGAAATCAAGACACAGTTGGCGGAGAACGCCTTTCGCGAACTGAAAGAGGGTGAGACTTACGAGCCGCTGATGTCGCCGCACGGCCAGTATCCCGAGGTGAACACGTGGTCGGTGACGTGGGGCGTGCTAATGGCCATGCTCTTCTCGGCAGCCGCTGCCTACTTGGGCCTGAAGGTGGGCCAGGTGTTCGAGGCCGCCATCCCGATAGCCATTATCGCCGTGGGCGTGTCGACGGCCGCCCGGCGGTCGAAAGCCTTGGGCGAGAACGTCATCATACAGTCGATCGGTGCCTGCTCGGGTGCCGTCGTTGCCGGTGCCATCTTTACGCTGCCCGCCATCTACATCCTGCAGGCGAAGTATCCCGAGGTGTCAGCGTCGTTCCTGAAGATATTCATTGCCTCGTTGCTCGGCGGCATCATCGGCATCCTGTTCCTCATACCGTTCCGCAAGTACTTCGTCAGCGACATGCACGGCAAGTACCCCTTCCCCGAGGCCACGGCGACGACGCAGGTGCTGGTGAGCGGTGCCAAGGGCGGCGACCAGGCCAGGCCGCTGCTCATTGCCGGCGTGATAGGCGGCTTGTACGACTTCATCGTGGCAACCTTCGGCTGGTGGAACGAGAACTTCACGAGCCGCGTCGTGGGCTGGGGCGAGCAGTTGGCCGACCAGGCCAAGCTGGTGTTTAAGATCAACACCGGCGCGGCGGTGTTCGGCTTAGGCTATATCATCGGTTTCAAGTACGCGCTGATCATCACCTTAGGGTCGCTCAGCGTGTGGTGGCTCATCGTGCCGGGCATGGCGCTGCTCTTCGGCGGCGACGTGCTCAACCAGTGGGATCCGAGCATCACGACGGCCGTCGGCGACATGTCGCCCGAACAGATATTCAAGGCCTACGGCAAGTCCATCGGCATCGGCGGCATCGCGATGGCCGGCATCATCGGCATCATCAAGTCGTGGGGCATCATCAAGAGCGCGGTGAGCCTGGCGGCCAAGGAGATGAAAAACGGCGGGGAGGCTGCGACGGAGTCGCAGCGCACGGGCAAGGACCTGCCGTTCCGGTTTATTACCGTGGTGTTGGCGTTGACGCTGGTGCTGACGTTCCTGTTCTTCTGGTTCGGCGTGATGGACGGCAATATGCTGCAGGCGCTGGTGGCCATCGTGCTGGTGACAGTCGTCGCCTTCCTGTTCACGACGGTGGCGGCCAATGCCATCGCCATTGTAGGCTCTAACCCCGTCAGCGGCATGACGCTGATGACGCTCATCCTGGCCTCGGTCGTCATGGTGGGCGTGGGGCTGAGCGGCACCAGCGGCATGGTTGCCGCCCTCATCATGGGTGGCGTAGTGTGTACGGCCCTGGCCATGGCCGGGGCGTTCATCAGCGACCTGAAGGTAGGCTACTGGCTCGGCACGACGCCGAGTAAGCAGGAGACGTGGAAGTTTCTCGGCACGCTGGTCAGCGCGGCCACCGTGGGCGGCGTGATGATGCTGCTGAACGAGACCTACGGCTTCGCCTCCGGACAGCTGGCCGCCCCGCAGGCCAACGCCATGGCCGCCGTCATCGACCCGCTGATGAACGGCGTGGGCGCCCCGTGGCTGCTCTACGCCATCGGTGCCGCCCTGGCCGTAGTGCTGACGCTGTGCAAGGTGCCGGCCCTGGCCTTCGCGCTGGGTATGTTCATCCCGATGGAGCTGAACGTGCCGCTGGTTGTCGGTGGCGCCATCAACTGGTATGTCACCACGCGCTCGAAGGACAAGGCCGTCAACGACGCCCGCGGCGAGAAAGGCACGCTCCTGGCCAGCGGCTTCATTGCCGGCGGTGCCCTGATGGGCGTGGTGAGTGCGCTGCTGCGCTTCGGCGGCTTCAACCCCGTCAGCGAGTCGTGGCTGGCCAACCCGCTGAGCGAGGTCTGCTCGCTCGTGGCCTACCTACTGCTGATCGTCTACTTCGTCCTGGCCACTAAACCCAGGCAGAGCCGCTGACCCGAGATGAAGAGCCGCTACTATACCGTCCTGTCGCACATGGCCACCTGGGGTGTGCTGATTCTGCTGCCGATGGCATTAGAACGGCTGAGCTATCCGCTGTCGCTCGTCCCGACGCTGACGATGATAGCCATATTCTACATCAACTACCTATGGCTGACGCCTCACTACTATATGCGAGGCCACAAGATGCTGCTCTGGGTGGCTAACGCCATCTTGGTGACCGGCCTCACCGCCTTGATACACTATTGGCTGGGCGTGGGCCTGGGGTATGTGTTCAACTTGGCGGTGACGGTGATAATTGCCGTGTCGATGAAGTTAGGCTCACTATGGCAAGCGTCCGAGGAGGCCCGTCTCGAGGCCAACGCGGCGCGTGCCAATGCTGAACTGAGAACCCTTCGGTATGAGATGAACCCCCACTTCCTGCTGAACACGCTGAACAACATCTACGCCCTGACGGCTTTTGACTCGCGGCGCGCCCAGGAGACCATCCAGCAACTCTCAGCCATGCTGCGCCATATGCTCTACGACAATTTGGAGGGCGAGGTGAACATGGAGGACGAGGTGAATTTCCTTGAAAGTTACATCAACCTGATGAAGATCCGGCTGCCGGAGCCGGTGAAGGTCAGGTTCGATGCCGCCGAGGCACGGCGTGACGTGAAGATTGCGCCGATGATTCTCATACCACTTGTGGGGAATGCCTTCAAGCACGGCATCAGTCCCACCAAGGAGAGCTTTATCAACATCAGCCTGAAGGCCGACAACGAACAAATAGAATTCTCAGTCGAGAACTCTAACCATCCTAAGAAGGCTGGCAACGAAAACGACCACGGCATCGGGCTGCCACAAGTGCAGAAACGCCTGAACCTGTTTTACCCCAACCACTATCAATGGAACTACGGCCCGTCGGCCGACCAGACCGTCTACCGCTCACACCTGTCAATAAAACCAACAAAATAACCAGACTGAAAAGAACATGAGATTAACCTGTGCTATTATCGACGACGAGCCTCTGGCCGCCCAGCTTCTCGAGAGCTACGCAAAAGCAATGCCAAACCTGACGCTGACCGGCGTCTACAACAGCGCATTGACCGCTATGTCCAGACTACGTAACACACCCGTCGACCTGCTGTTCCTCGACATTCAGATGCCCGAGCTGTCGGGCTTGGAGCTTGCGAGACTTATACCCAGACAGACGCGCATCGTCTTCATCACCGCTTTCAAGCAGTATGCCATCGAAGGTTACAAGGTCTCGGCCTTCGACTACCTGATGAAGCCCGTCAGCTTTGATTCTTTCGCCGAAACCGTCAGCAAGGCGGCGGAATGGTTTACCGCGCAGAATCAGCAAGCCATCATGCGCGAGGACCGCATCATCTTCGTCAAGAGCGAATACCGGCTGGTGCGCGTCGTTCTCGACGACATCCTCTACATCGAGGGAGTGAGGGATTATGTGCGCATCTGCATGAAAAACGGCGAGCGCATCATGTCGCTCATCAACATGAAGCGGCTTGAGGAGCTGCTGCCGCACCCGGAGTTCCTGCGCACCCACCGCTCCTATATTGCCCACATGACCAATATCAGCACCGTTGACCGCCAGCGCATCATGTATGGCACGGAGGGCGTACCAATATCAGAGAACTACAAGGATGACGTGACAAGATTCCTCGACCTCCACACGTTGGCGTAACGAATTAGGTCGATTTTGCTCGACGCAGCAGAAGCCCGAAGGGCTGGCAAGAAGACGATTCCTACTCACCGTCGTCTTATATTTTCTGCCCAACATCCTTGCGACTTTCGCAGAAAATGATTAACTTTGCAGCGGCGAAGCAAGGAGAAGGTCATGTCACCCCCTCCCTGCTGCCAAACAGAGAAATAAACAGAATGTAGAACCCTTAAAACAAACAACCCAAGAAACAGACAGTACAGATGAACAACCGGGAGGCGCAGCAGGCACAAGGTGCCGAACAGACAACACTAATTCATTATTAACCAAGGGATTGTGCGTCGCTCCCGTTCGTACTTTTTAGATACTTGAGCTTTCTGCTCTTGTTCTTTCAAATCGAATACCGCCAATATTCACCCTGAGAGCAAGCAGTACAGAAGGTTCACGCCCGATGGGGCGTGAACTGTTCTTGCTTGTTTAGGGTAAGGTCACTTGGCGGTAACCAGATTTGAGAATAAGCATCGGATGGTTGCACGCCTTTTCTTATTTTCAAAACAACAAACCAAACAATGACAAAGAAATTACTTTCCGTCCTGCTCCTCCTCGTGGGAGTGGTGCAGGGCGCAATGGCTCAGGAGAAAGAGGCATACGCCGCGCTGAGTGACGACGACAACAGCGAGCTCACCTTCTATTACGACACGCGGAAGGACGAGCGTAGCGGCATGAGCGTCGGGCCGTTTGAGTGGGATGACAACAATGATCAACCCACCACGAGTTGGTATCCACAATGCGAAACCATCACCACCGTGGTGTTCGATGCCTCGTTTGCCGACTACCAGCCCACCAGCACCGCTTATTGGTTCTATGGATGCTACAATCTCACCACCATCACAGGCATTAAGAACCTCAAGACCGACAACGTGACGGACATGAGAGGCATGTTCGAAGACTGCTCCGGCCTAACGAGCCTCGACGTGAGCGGCTTCAAAACCGACAAAGTGACGGACATGAAAAGCATGTTCGGTGGCTGCTACAACCTGACGAGCCTCGACCTGAGCGGCTTCAAGACCGACAACGTGACGGACATGGGTTGGATGTTCTCCGACTGCGAGAGCCTGACGAGCCTCGACCTGAGCGGTTTCAATACCGCCAACGTAACGGACATGAGCGTTATGTTCGGCCTCTGCGAGGGCCTGACGAGCCTCGACGTGAGCAACTTCGACACGGGGAACGTGACGGACATGGACAATATGTTCTGTTTCTGCTCCGGCCTGGAGAACATCTTCTGCAACGACACTTGGAGCTGTTCAAATAGCGATTACATGTTTGAGGGTTGCTTCCAACTGCCTGGTTATAGTGGAGACGACGCCACCTACGCCAAGCCCATCGCCGACGGCGGATACTTCACGCCAATCAACGAGGTAGATGGCGCGTACTGGTGGACGTACTACACCGACGAGCACGACACAAAGTTTGACGCGAACACTACCGTCTACACCGCCACGCTGAGTGCTGACAAGAAAAGCGTAGCGCTGAACGAGGTGACGGACAACGTCGTGCCTATCGGACAGGCCGTCATCCTGAAGACAGCCATAGACAAACCGCTGATATATTACAGCACCGAGGAAGTCGGCGAAGGCACCTTCCCCGACAACGACCTGAAGGGCACCACGGAAGAGAAGGCTACTGAGGGCACAGTCTACACACTGGCCGCCGAGAACGATGGGCTGGGCTTCTACCGCTACACGGGCGAAAAGCTCGCTGCCCGCAAGGCATTCCTCGTGATAGAGGGCAGCGGTGCACGCTACATCGGCATCGACGGCAGCGAGGCGACGGCCATCACGGGCGTGGCCGCGGAGTCAGCCGCCGAGAGCACGGTCTACGACCTGCAGGGCCGCCGCGTCAGCGAGCCGCAGAAGGGCCTCTACATCGTGAA
>CAJOLE010000015.1 GCA_905235325.1 uncultured Prevotella sp.
CTTGACGGTTCGTTCTTTTACCCAAGTGCCGCATGGCGCGGCACTCGCTTCTTGTACTACTTGTCTGTTTATGGAAATTCTTTCAAAGAACTCTATCTTTTGTGCCGACGCCCACGTTTTTGAGCGAAAGCGGGTGCAAAGGTACGGCATTTTCTGATACGCTCCAAACTTTTCGGCAATTATTTTTCAAAAAACACAAAAGTTTTCGGGATTGTTTACAAATTCGAGACTCTTACGACAAGAATACTTAATTCATAGAGTATCCAGATAGGCAAAGCTACCACAAAAAGCGTAAACACATCTGTTGTCGGAGTAACAATAGCTGATAATATAAGGATGGCTACTATTGCATGTCGCCGATAAGCGCTCATCAACCGGGAATTGACAATGCCCATACGTCCCATCAGCCAGCAAACGACAGGCAATTCAAACAGCACTCCCATCATAAAACTCATCCCAATAAGGGTGTCGATGTAAGACTGCAAAGTCAGCATATTCATCACATCGGCACTTACCTGGTAAGTTCCAAGGAAGCGGACAGTTAACGGAAATATAAGGAAATAATTCAGCAGAAAGCCGATGACGAACATTACATAAGCAGAGCCAACGAGCAGGAAAGCATATCGCCGCTCATTATCGTACAAACCCGGAGAAACGAATCTGAACAACTCATATATAATATAAGGTGAAGCCGCCAGAAGACCAGTAAACATGGCAGTCCGCATGTGAACCATAAACTGTTCGGTCAAGCCAGTATTGATCAGTTGAATGGAAAAAGCAGGCACCCCCAAGAGTCGATAAGTCACGAAGTCGCTACTACATGGTGCCAATACGATATTGAACAACTGCTCTTTCAACAAGAATGCGACAGCAGCAGTCACAGCGAACAAGAGCAGCATCCTAATAAGCCGTGATCGCAGCTCATCAAGATGCTCCCAGAAAGAAGCATACTCCGAGGATTTACTCATGAGTCTTTGTCTGTCGTACTGTCGTCGTCAATTTCCTTCAGACCTTCCTTGAAACTCTTTACCCCTTTGCCAAGTCCTTTCATCAACTCTGGGATTTTTGCTCCTCCGAAGAGCAGAAGGATAATAAGTGCTATGACGAGCACTTCCTGCATACCTAATCCAAACATAAGAATATTATTCATAAACTTCTTCTATATCGTTAAATTCATCTACATCGTCATTATATGAACACGGGTTATACCCCTCATCAAAGTCGAAGGGTTCGTTTTCGTCATACCCCAGTTGCTTGTCGGCATATACCTTTTTCATATAATAGGCAAAGATCGGCAACGCCATAGCCGCCCCTTGTCCGTACTTCATCGTGTCGAAGTGGATGTCACGGTCATCGCCGCCTACCCAGCATCCCGACACGAGCGACGGGGTGATACCCATAAACCAGGCATCGCTATTGTTGTTGGTTGTTCCCGTCTTGCCTGCCATTTCACCCATCAGGTTATACCTATTGCGCAGTCTGCTGGCAGTACCTCCGTCAACAACCGCCTTAAGCATATACAGCATTTTGTAGGCAGACTCTTCGCTGATGACCTCGTTCATCCGGGGCTGGAACTGAGCTACAACATTACCCTCGGAATCCTCAATCTTTGTAACGAACATCTGGGCGGCCCTGATGCCGTGATTGACAAAGGCGGTATATGCGCTAACCATTTCGCCCACCGTAATTTCGCAAGGTCCCAGACAGAGTGCCATTGAGGGGTGAATTTCAGGATTGTTGATGCCATACTCATTCAGCAGCTGTACGAAAGCAGCCGGATTGAGTTTACTCATCAGATAGGCAGAAATCCAGTTGTTGGACTGCTGGAGTCCCCACTTAAGCGTCACCATCTGCCCATAGCGTGAGTAACTTCCGTTTCGTGGAGTCCAAGCTTTTCCACCCACCATGTATGTCTGCTGTACGTTGGGTGCGACGTCACAGGGGGAAGACCCGTTCTCCATAGCGAGCGAATAGAGGAACGGCTTAATGGTAGAACCCACCTGCCGACGTCCGTCCATCACCATATCATAAGCAAAATGAGTAAAGTCCAGCCCACCGACATAAGCCTTCACGTGTCCGTTATGCGGATCCATACTAACAAAGCCCGTTCTCAAGAACGACTTCATGTAACGGATGGAGTCAAGTGGCGTCATCACGGTGTCCACCTCTCCGTGATAAGTGAAGACAGACATCGGAGTCTTGGTCCTGAATGACTTGTCGATTTCGGCATCCGAGGCGCCTCCGGCCTTGAGCACACGATAGCGGTCGCTCTGCCTTACAGAACGCATCAGGATTTTATTCACGTCCGCTGACGACAATTTGTTAGAGAACGGTGCCGATGGTTTCCGTTTGTTTTCGCTGTTGAAGGCAGGCTGCAGGAACTTCACCACATGCTCATAGCAGGCCTGCTCGGCATATTCCTGCATACGGGTGTCAATCGTCGTATATATTTTCAGGCCATCGGTGTAGACATTATAGTTGGATCCATCCTTTTTCCTATTCTTTTGGCACCATCCGAACAGAGGGTCGTTTATCCAGTTGAGGCTGTCGATATGGAATTTCACGCCCGACCACGACGGATAGTCAGACCTGACGGGCTTCTTCGCCATCATATATCTGCGCAGGAAGTCGCGGAAATACACGGCAGGTCCGTCCTTATGGTCGCTCACGTGGAAGTTCAGCTTCAGCGGTTCTGCCTGAAACTTGCTTAACTGTTCCTGAGTGATGAAGCCCGCCTTTTTCATCTGTTCCAGCACCACGTTGCGGCGGTCGCGGCTTCTGTCAGGGAACCTCACAGGATTAAAGTAGGAGGGGTTCTTGCAAAGCCCTACCAATGTGGCAGCTTCGACGGTTGTGAGGTCATTCGGTTCTTTGTTGAAATAAGTATTGGAAGCCACCTTGATACCCACAGCATTATGCAGGAAGTCGAACTTGTTGAGATAGAGCGTCAGGATTTCGTTCTTAGTATAGTTCCGTTCGAGCTTTACCGCAATCACCCACTCTATCGGTTTCTGCAGCACGCGCTCCAAAGTGGTGTGTGCTGGCTTTTCGGTAAAGAGCAACTTGGCCAGCTGCTGGGTGATGGTGGAGCCGCCGCCCGCCGACTTCTGGCCCATCAGTCCACGTTTCACGATGGCTCGTCCCAGAGCATAAAAGTCAATGCCCGAATGTTCATAGAAACGCACATCCTCGGTAGCCACCAAAGCCTGAACCAGCGAAGGCGGAATCTTGGAATAGTCAACCATCACACGGTTCTCCTTATTGTAGTTCCATGTTCCCATGATTTTCCCGTCAGACGAATACACCTGGGTTGCATAGCGGCTTATGGGGTTCTGCAGGTCTTCAATCGGAGGCATATATCCGAGCCAACCTTCGCTAATTGCAAAGAAAGCAAGAGCCGTTGACAGCACGCCAACGATGAGCATTGTCCACAAGAAACGAACGAAAAACTTTCTCATATTTCCATATTTTGCCTGCAAAAATACAAAATAATCCGAAATTATCGCACGAAATCGGGAAATAATATGTAATTTTGCCCCATCAAATACTAAAATCAACGATGGAAAAGCATAATTTCGTTACTATTGCCAACCTAACAAGGGAAAAAATACTCTATATGATAGAGTTGGCTCAGGAGTTTGAAAAGCACCCCAACCGAGAGTTGCTCAAGGGCAAAGTTGTCGCCACACTCTTCTTCGAGCCCTCCACCCGCACCCGACTCTCGTTCGAAACCGCAGCCAACCGTCTCGGTGCGCGTGTCATCGGCTTCGCCGACCCGAAGATTACCAGCGGGACGAAGGGTGAGACGCTGAAGGACACCATTCTGATGGTCTCGAACTATGCCGACGTCATCGTCATGCGCCACTACATTGAGGGAGCTGCTCAGTACGCTTCCGAGGTAGCTCCCATCCCCATCGTCAACGCGGGCGACGGATCGCACCAGCATCCCTCGCAATGTATGCTCGACCTCTACTCCATCTACAAGACGCAGGGCACGCTCGACAACTTGAACATCTACTTGGTGGGCGATCTGAAGTATGGGCGCACTGTCCACTCTCTGCTGATGGCCATGCGCCACTTCAATCCCACGTTCCACTTCGTAGCCCCCAAGGAGCTTGCCATGCCGAAGGAGTACAAAATCTACTGCGACGATCACGGCATCAAGTATCAGGAGCACACGGCCTTCAACGAGAAGATTATACAGGATGCCGACATTCTCTATATGACGCGCGTCCAGAAGGAGCGTTTCTCCGACCTGATGGAGTATGAGCGGGTGAAGAATGTTTACGTGCTCAACAACGATCTGCTGCGGCTGGCCAAGCCCAACATGAAGATACTCCACCCCCTGCCCCGCGTCAACGAGATAGCCTACGAAGTAGACGATAATCCCCACGCCTACTACATCCAGCAGGCCGGCAACGGACTCTTTGCCCGCGAAGCCATCTTCTGCGACGTCCTCGGCATCAGTCTCGACGAAGTCAGAAACGACAAGACGATTATTTGATTTACGATTTACGGACTTTAGTATTTACTATTATAGATTATGAACAAGAAGGAACGCTTAGTCGCCGCCATCGAGCACGGCACCGTCGTTGACCACATACCAGCCTCAAAGACCTATCAGGTAGCCAGTCTTTTAGGGCTCTTCAACCTTAACACCCCCGTCACCATCGGCTTCAACTACCCTTCGCAGAAAATAGGCAATAAGGGTATCATCAAGGTGAGCGACAAGTTCTTCACCGACGACGAGATTTCCCGTCTCTCCGTCGTTGCTCCCAAAGTCATTCTCAACATTATCCGCGACTATGAAGTGGTGGAGAAGAAGACCGTCGAGACACCTGCCGAGATACACGGTATCGTCAAGTGCAACAACCCCAAGTGTATCACCAACAACGAGCCGATGGCCACTCATTTCCACGTTGCCAACGGCATTCTGACGTGTCACTATTGTGAGAAGGAGCAGGACATCAACAAGGTGGAGCTCGTCTGAAAACCGTCAGAAAAACACGAAACGCAGCGACTCGCAGAACTGCACGACGACTACGTAGAGGACGAACAGCGGTGCGGCGGCAGCAATGCCGGCCGACATGGCAGAGACTATGCTGGCAAACGAGCGGAAGGTGCCCGAAGCCCAGCCATAGGATACCGAGACCAGCAGCACGCCAAACGACACGATGGGGACGAAAGCGCGGCTGAAAGGCGACGGGAACAGACGCCCGGTAGCCGACAGCAGCACGGCGTGAGGCACCACCGTCAGTGCCAAGACGGCTGCTACGTAGATGACCATCAGGACGAGTGCTGTGCGAAGTGCCACGCGCTGCCGGTAAGGCAGCGACGACAGGGGCAGCCGTATTGACGCGATGCCGCTATGCCACAGACAGCCGCCGGCCAGGGCCAGCAATACGAGCCACGCCAGCCAAGGCGAAGCGAGCATCGTGGTAAATCCGCCAAAGAACCAGCGCACGCCCTCGGAGCCGAGCAGCGACCGCACGTTCCCGGCCATCGTAGCCGAGAGCAGCCACGAAGCCAGCACCAGAACCACTTCGGCCAGGGCAAGCGCAGAAACGAGATATGCGAGGAACCGCTTCATCTGTCAAGCTTCGTCAGGCTCCAGGTTGTCAATGTCGAGAATCTGCAGTTCGAGCGCACGGACCACGAGACGCGTGGCATTGATGCCCATGCCGCCGTTGCCGTCGGGGAAGAGTTTCTTCATCAGCTCGGTCTGCCGCTTCTCCAGACTCTTCACGCCGAAGGGCATACCGCGCAAGCCCGTTATCTGCTCCTTGGTATAGCCGAGGGCGAGGTGGCGGAGGAACCGCTCGTCGTACTCGTCGACCTCGTAGTTGATCAGCGCTTCCTGCTTGGCCAGCTGCATCCCCACGGCCCGTTTGAATCGCTCTACAATCCGTTTCAGGATAGGCTCGTTGAACACCAGCTGCTTGCCGTCCATCACGCTCTGCACGTCGTGGCGCGTCAGCAGTTCGCCCGTCTTGAGGATGATGCCGTCGGCGCCGGCATCGAGCACGTCGACCCAGAGTTTCTCGTTCAGGATTTCTCCGGTGAAGATCAGCACCTTCACGCCCGGGTGCATCTCCTTGGTCGAGCGGCATATCTCGACACCGATGGTGGTCGAGCCTCCCAGCCCCAGGTCGAGCAGCAGCAGGTCGGGCAGTTCCTGCTTCAGCACTTTCCAATACTCAGCCTCGTTGGTGGCCGTACCTATCACTTCAGCTTCGGGTATGTCGTTACGGATGATACCCAGTGTACCCTTCAATTCCAGGGGAACGTCTTCAACTATGATTACTTTGAACTTTTCCATACGCAGGAAGTATAATAATGATAATGGTTTCGTTGTCTTTTACCTCAGTCCTAATGCTGCACGCACGGCGGTTGGTAGCCTCACCGTGGTCACGCACAATCTGGCGGCAGAGCAGATAGGGGATATTCTCGACGGCGGGCGTAAAGAGGTCGGCGCCGGCAGGCTTTCGGTGCGTCCTGACGGTTATCTCTACATATTTATCGTCGAGATGTCGGCTGCTGAGGTCGAGTTGCTTCTGCCCCAGTTCCTTTTTCAGTATGTCGAAGAGATATGCCGTGAGCGTCGGGTCGCCAAGAATGCCGTTGTCGAGCGGCTTGAGGTTCAGCTTCACGTGCTCCACCTGCGACATGGCCTGCTGGCTGAGCAGGTTGTAAAGCTCACGGTAATAGCTCACCACCTCGCCGACCGACTCGACGTCGTTCTGGTCAATCAGCTGGCGAATGCGCGAGGGGTAGTACATCGTCTCGTGCTTGAGTGCCGAGAGGCAGTTGTCGAGCACGGAGTTCGACACGTGTAGGTTGGCCAGTTCCAGTTCCGCCCTCCTCAGTTCTCCGTCGAGCACTTCGAGCTCGTCGCGCCTTCTGCGCTCATCGCTGAAGCGTGCGTTCAGTCGTGGACGCAGGTAGTACAGGTAGTAGATGAGCAATATAGCCAGCAGGGCCGTCAGCAACAGCATGACAGCAATCGTTCGGTTGGTCTTCGTCTGCTGCATGGCGCGGCAGTAGTCTCCCAGCGTGTTGTCGGCCGACAGTTCCTTGAACAGCAGCGTGTAGATGCGGTTGTTGTAGTTGTAGAGTTGCCATTGGTGCAGTGCCAGCGCAGCCACGGCACTCTCGTTTCGGATGTCGAGGATGACGTTATAGTTTGTTTTGATGGAGTCGTGCAGCCATTGGACCTCGGGCGGCGTCAGCGACATGTCGCCCTCATGCAGCATGAAGATGCTGTCGCGGGGGTACATGGTCTGATAGTGCCGGTTCAGGTAGTAAATACACGAGTCGGCAAACAGCAGCGTGCGCTCATAGGTGCCGTTGATGTTCGAGAAGTAGGCAGAGTCGGCATATACGGCGGCCTGTGCCAGCTGTGCGTCGGTGTTGGTGGCAGCCTTGGTGCCGCCCGTCATCGCCATCATCATGAGAAGCGCCAGCACCTTACCCTTCGGCAGTCGGAAGAAGAAGCGGCTCCCCCTACCCTGCTCACTCTCGGCCTGCAGCGTGCATACGCTGAAGAGCTGGCTCGTCTTCCTGTACTTCTCGATGATGCCCTTACAGTTGAGCAGCCCGAAGCCGTGCGTGGTCAGCTGGTGGTCGAAGACGTGGGCCAGCTGGTCGCCGTCCATACCGATGCCCGTGTCTGTCACCGACACCTCCACATAGTTCTGCGCCTCGTCGGCACTGACGGTCACGCTGCCCTCGTTGGTAAACTTGCGCGCATTGTCGGCCAGTGTGTTCAGCATGAAGAGCGTCAGTATGCGGTCGGCCTTCACGACGGCCTCCGTAGGCTGCACGTCGAGGGCAATACCCTTCATCTGGAAGCTCTTGCGGCTGCGTGCGAGGATATCGAACAGCGGCTGCAGTGGGAAGCTCTCGATGTGCAGGTCGAGCTGGCCCTTGTGCAGCTGAATCCAATGCGTGAGCACGTCGTTGTCGCTGTTTATCTGGTCGATGAGTTCGCAGACGTACTCCTTATCCCCCTGTCGGTTGACGGTATAGACCATACGGTCGATGAGGGGCAGCAGACTGTTGACGAGCGAGATCTTGGCCCGCTGCTGCAGGTGGCGCCGCTCGCCCTCTTCAAGGTTCAGCCGGCTAATGTTCAGCTGTTCGCGGCGCTCCTCAATCAGCTCGTCGAGGGGGCTGTCGGTCTTCTGGCGGCGGTTCATGCGGCGGAAGAGCCAGAGCAGGAACAGCAGCAGGACGATGGCTCCGGCGACGGCAAGGAGTATCCAGTTGAGCTGACGGACGACGCGGTCGAGCTGTTCGGCACGTGCCTCGAGCTGTCGGTCCTGTCGGGTCTGCTCCTGCAGGTCAAGATAGAGGTTACGGTTGTAGTCGCTGTTTTCCTTGTCGTCGATGGCGGCGTAGGCCACGCTGAGTTGTTCGTGTATGCTGGCCACGAGGTCGGGAGCCTGCTGGATGGTTGAGTCGGCAAGTGCCAGTTCCAGATACTCGAGTGCCTTGCCGTAGTCGCCGAATGCACGGTAACAGGAGGCCATCGTTCGGTAGGCACCGGCCGTCTGATAGATGTCGCCAAAATTCTGGAACATGAACAGCGACTCTTCGGCCAGCCAGACAGCGAGCTGGTCGGCGGGCAGGTCGTAGGGATTGACGAGCATCATCCCCGGTTCGTCGGGCTGTTCGGCAGGTGCCGATATCAGGTGCTCGGCGATGGCCTCCAGTGCGTTAGCCATGAAGTAAGGGTAGCCCTCGCGCTGAGCTATCTGGAAGCATCTGAGCAGGTAGTCGATTTCCTGACTGTAGATGTCGGCATCAGTTCCATCGGTCAGTATGCCGCCGGCGCCGATGTTGTAGAGATAGTTCAGGGTCTGTGCGGTGTCCTGCGCCACCTCGTCGGGATTTAGTTCCTGCAGTGCGTCAATCGACTGCTGTTCGAGTCCCATATAATAAAAATAGGTAGAGCTGACGATGGCAAACTCCGTCTCGGCATAGAGCAGCCGCCGGTGCTGGCGGTCGGTCAGCAGGTGCCGCTCTTCGCGGATGCGCTCCATGCTGGTGGCTGCCCGTTCGCGGTAGTCGTAGAACTCCTTGCTGCGCGACTGTCGCTGGCAGAGACGCATCTGCTGCACGTAGCTCACGAGCAGTTCCAGCTGGTTGTCAGTAATCTTGGGAATGGCGTCGAGCATCTGCTGCGCCCCGTCGTAGTCCATGTGGACGATACTGACGAAGACCTTGTTGTTCAGTGCCTCGGCCCGTCCGTCGTTGTAGCCGCAGCTGTCGGCCATCCGCTCGGCCAGTGCCGCGAAGTGGGCCGTCGAGTCGGTGGAGCGGTAGTGATAGGCATACGAAAGCGTATTCAGCTTGTCCACCGTCTGCCTATCCGACGATGAACAAGCTGTAAGTATAATTGCGGTTATCAGCAGCCTAAGCCCTCGCCTTAGCCACATAACCGAGTGCCTCCTTGCACTTGTCGGTCACGTACTGCCAGTCGCCGGCCTTCACCTTGTCGCCGGGGAACAGTTTCGAGCCCATGCCCACGCAGAACACGCCGGCCTTGAACCACTTCGTCAGGTTCTCCTCGTCGGGCGACACGCCGCCGGTGACCATAATCTTCGACCAAGGCATCGGTGCCTTCAGGCCCTTCACCATGCTGGGGCCAACGACGTCGCCAGGGAACACCTTCGTCAGGTCGCAGCCCAGCTCCTGAGCCTTGCCAATCTCCGAGACGGTCATGCAGCCCGGGCAGTAGGGCACTAAGCGACGGTTGCACACCGGGGCGATGTCGGGGTTGAACAGCGGGCCCACCACGAAGCAGGCACCTAACTGGATAGACATCGCTGCCGTTGGGGCGTCCACCACAGAGCCAATGCCGAGGGCCAGCTCGGGGCACTCCTTGTCGGCCCACTTCACCAGTTCGCCGAACACCTCCTGGGCAAAGTCGCCGCGGTTGGTAAACTCGAAGGCTCGCACGCCGCCCTCATAGCAGGCTTTCACCACATTCTTACACGTCTCCAAGTCTTTGTCGTAGAACACGGGAACCATACCCGTGTCGCCGATTTTCTTCAGTACAGCTATCTTGTCAAACTTTGCCATAGTCTTTAGCGCTGTACGCGGCCGTTGGCATTGCCGCCGGCCAGCGATTCCACTTCGTCGACACTTACCATGTTGAAGTCGCCGTTGATAGTATGCTTCAGAGCCGAGGCTGCCACGGCAAACTCCAGGGCCTCGCCCTGCGTCTCCTTCGTCAGCAGGCCGTGAATCAGTCCGCCCGAGAACGAGTCGCCACCACCTACGCGGTCGACGATGGGGTTGATTTCGTAGCGCTTCGACTGGTAGAACTCCTTGCCGTCGTAGATCAGTGCCTTCCAGCCGTTGTAGGTGGCACTGTAGCTCTCGCGGAGGGTCGACACCACATACTTGAAGCCGAACTCGGCCATCATCTGCTTGAAGATGCCCTCATAGCCGGCAGCGTCGGTCTGTCCGCCCTCAACGTCGGCATCGGGCTTGAAGCCTAAGCAGAGCTCGGCGTCCTCCTCGTTGCCGATGCACACGTCGACATACTTCATCAGCGGGCGCATGACGGAGATGGCCTTCTCTGAGGTCCACAGCTTCTTGCGGAAGTTCAGGTCGACCGAGACCGTCACGCCGTGACGCTGGGCAGCCTCGCAGGCCAGGCGCGTCAGCTCGGCAGCCTTGTCGCTGATAGCCGGGGTGATGCCGCTCCAGTGGAACCAGGCGGCGCCCTCCATGATCTTGTCGAAGTCGAAATCCTCGGGCACGGCCTCGGCTATCGACGAGTGTGCACGGTCGTAGATGACCTTCGAGGGGCGCATCGAGGCACCCGTCTCGGCATAGTAGAGGCCGACGCGGTCGCCGCCACGGGCCACGAACTCTGTATTCACGCCATAGCGGCGCAGGGCGTTGACGGCAATCTGGCCAATCTCGTGCTTCGGCAGCTTCGAGACGTAGTATGCCTCATGACCGTAGTTGGCCAGCGAGACGGCCACGTTGGCCTCACCACCGCCGGGGATGATGCGGAATGATTCACTCTGGATGAAACGGTCGTTGCCCTGAGGCGACAGGCGGAGCATAATCTCGCCCAATGTTACAATCTTTGCCATTCTTTTTCCTTGAATTAGTTTTTATCGGTTTTGTCTTGTTTCCTATTTCGACCACAAAGATACGGCGATTTTTCCGAACCACCAAATAAAGCACCAAAAAACTTCCGTAACCGATTGCGAACAGCTATCAGCAGGCCCCGCAAAGAATCTTCGTCGTTTTCATCATCATACGTTACTTTAGGTCGTGTGCCGTCAGACAGTCGCGGGCGTCGTCGGTCATCCACTCGCCCACCCCGGCCTGGCGCTCAAAGCTCTGCCATTCGTTGTATTTCACGATAGCGCCGCCGCTGGGGAAGATGACAAACAGCGAGACCAGCCAGACGACAATCCAGGCAATGCGCTGGGCCGTGCTCATGGGCTGCACCCTGCCGGCCTTCGAGAGCAGCATGTGGCCGATGGCGTAGAGCGGGATGAAGAGTGCCAGCAGCAGACTGACCACAAACAGAGCCACCACCCAAGGGTGAAAGTAGAAAGCTTCGGCGAGGTGCAGCTCGCCCAGGTCGAAGGGCAGGCCGTAACCAATCTCGCCCGGCACGGTGAAGACGAAGATGAGCGTGCCCACGATGAGCAGGAAGCAGCCCAGCAGCACCAGTCCGAAGATGGCGGTAAGGGCCACAAAGAGTCCCACCAGCATCTTCAGCAGCACCGACAGGCAGCCCTGCATCTGCCCTTTCCGCTCGGGCTGCCGGCGGTCCTTCTCCTCGACGACGACGTCGGCCAGCGTCTGCGGCGTCACGTCCTTGCCCTCCATCTCGAGCACCTCCTTGGGCTTCTTGGCTTCGGGCATGGCGATGGCCAGCACGATGTAGAAGAGCACGAAGGCCAGGTTGAAATGGAACATGAAGCCGCCGAAGTGGAACAGCTTGAACACTGGGAAGATGAAGAGGTTCGAGCCGAGCAGCAGCAGTGCATAGCCGATGCGCCACCACGTAGCGTCGGTACCCGTATAGGCGGCAAAGCCCGAGAGCACGCCTGCCAGCAGCTTGTCGTTGGGGTTGCGATACAGGCGCTTGCCCTTTGTCCTCGCGCGTACATTATCACTTATACCCTGGGCAGCCGTGCGGAACGAGTCGTACCTATGCCCCCCATTATCGTTCCCGTTTTCGTTATCATTCCCGTTTTCGTTATCGTTCCCGTCCGCCAGTTCCTCCGGCCGTCCGATGCGGGTAATGATGTCCTTCACGTGGTCGATGTTGATGGCCACCGTGCCTTTGGCTTTCAGTTCGTCAAACAGCTCGGCGACGCGCTCCTCAATGTCGTCGGCAATTTCCTCGCCGCCTTCCTGCTTGCCAAACGAGGCACGCAGCGACTCAATGTACTGTTGCAGCAGGTCGTAGGCGTCCTCGTCAATCTGGAACAGACGGCCGCACAGGTTGATGGTAATATTCTTCTTCATTTCTCAGATATATAGTTTAGGGGTGATGGTTTTGAGATAGCTGATGGTGTTTGAGAGTTCCGTCCAGGCGGCGTCGAGCTCCGCGAGGAATTGTTCCCCCTCAGTGCTGAGGGCGTAGTACTTGCGGGGCGGGCCCTGCGTCGACTCCCGCCACTCGTAGCGCAGCAGTCCGTCGTTCTTCAGGCGCGTCAGCAGCGGGTAGAGCGTTCCCTCCACCACGAGCAGCTCGGCCTGCTTCAGCTGTTGGATGATGTCGCTCGCATACGAAGGGCGGTGCTTCAGGAGCAGCAGCACGCAGTACTCCAGCATCCCCTTGCGCATCTGTGACTTGGCATTTTCGATGTTCATCTTTCTACGGTTTGGTGATTTCGGGTGCAAAGATAGGCAAAACTTTAGTACCTTGCAATACAAAGTACTAAGTTTTTGCCAAGAATTATGTCTTTTTAACTATTATCCGTTGTCTGCATGACATCTACTGATTGCGAATCGCAGGAGACATCCTACACTTCCTACACTTCCTACACCTGTTGAATTATTTTAGGTGTAGGAAGTGTAGGAAGTGTAGGATAAAAAGTACAAATAACAACTATATATATAGGGGCAAACCGTAAGGATGCAGGCGAAAAGCTGACTTTCAGGCTATCTGCGGGTCAGGAACCGACACCTGAACCTACACCTTGGCAGCAGGCAGAAAGGGAAGATTCCGCAGCATGGAATTTTCAAAAAGGCGCCGCCTTTTTCGCAAAAGGCGGCGGGTTTTGCGGAAAAGGCGGCGGGTTTTGCGGAATAGGCGGCGGGTTTCCGACCCGAATGGCGGCTCCGAACGAACGGTATAGCTGTGCCAAACGGCTCGCACAGAGGTCACAGATTCCACTGATTTATTTTAATATAAACAGAGAGGAATTCTATCATCTTTTCAATTATTTTTCGTACCTTTGCACCCGAAACTGAATACTAACTACTTAAAACAAACGATGAATGAGACGCATCATCATCTGCATCATGGCGCTGCTCGCCGCGGGAACGCAGGCTGTGGAGCGGCAAAAGCTCAACTTTAATGCCGGCTGGGAACTGCACGTCGGCGACCTGGAGACGGACGACGCCGAAAATGCCACCTGGCAACGGGTGACGCTACCCTACGCCTTCAACGGCGACGAGGCGTTCCGCAAGGATATTGCTGACCTGACGGACACCGTCGTGTGGTATCGCAAGACCTTCGTAGCCCCCACTGCGGGCAGTGACTTCGGCGACGCCAAATACTTCATCGAGTTCGAGGGCGCGCGGCAGGGTGCCGACGTGTGGCTGAACGGGCAGAAGGTGGGCTTCTCTGACAATGGCGTGATGGCCTTCGGCTTCGACCTGACGCCATTCATCCGCGAGGGCGAGAACCGGCTGACCGTGCGCTGCGACAACTCATGGGAGTACCGCGACCGCACGCTCAACAGCCGCTACCAGTGGAACGACCGCAACTTCAACGCCAACTACGGCGGACTGCCAAAGAACGTCTACCTGCACATCACCGGCAAGCTCTACCAGACGCTGCCCCTCTACGCCTGCCTCGGCACCACGGGCACATACGTCTATGCTACCGACATCGACGTGCCGTCGCGCCAGGCCGTGGTTCACGCCGAGAGCCAGGTGAGGAACGACGACACCGTGGCGCGCACCTTCACCTACTGCGTGCTTCTGAACGATGCCGACGGGCGCGAGGTGGCCCGGTTCAGCGCCGAACCCGTCACCATGCAGCCCGGCGAGACGCGCACCGTCGAGGCCAGCGCCCACGTCGGCGGTCTCCACTTCTGGTCGTGGGGCTACGGCTACCTCTACACCGTCACCACGAGCCTTGTGGACGAAAAGGATAACAATAACGATAACGAAAAGGATCAGAAGATGCTCTCCGATGCCGTCGTCACCCGCACGGGCTTCCGCAAGACCCGCTTCGGCGAGGGCAAGATCTGGCTCAACGACCGCGTGATGATGGTCCACGGCTACGCCCAGCGCACGTCGAACGAGTGGCCCGGCGTAGGGCTCTCCGTCCCGGCCTGGCTCAGCGACTACTCCAACGGGCTGATGGTCGAGTCGGGGGCCAACATGGTGCGCTGGATGCACGTCACGCCGTGGAAGCAGGACGTCGAGTCGTGCGACCGCGTGGGGCTGCCCCAGGCCATGCCCGCCGGCGATGCCGAGAAGGACGTGGAGGGAGCCCGCTGGCAGCAGCGCACGGCCCTGATGCGCGATGCCATCATCTACAACCGCAACAACCCCTCGGTGCTCTTCTATGAGTGCGGCAACGAGAGCATCCGCCGCGAGCACATGCTCGAAATGAAGGCCATCCGCGACGACTATGACCCCCACGGCGGACGGGCCATCGGCAGCCGCGAGATGCTCGACATCGATGAGGCGGAGTACGGCGGCGAGATGCTCTACATCAACAAGTCGGCCAAGCATCCGATGTGGGCCATGGAGTACTGCCGCGACGAGGGGCTGCGCAAGTACTGGGACGAATGGAGCCCACCCTACCACCGCGAGGGCGACGGCCCACTCTACCGCGGCAAGCCTGCCAATGAGTACAACCACAACATGGACCAGCTGGCCGTCGAGATGGTGCGCCGCTGGTATGACTACTGGCGCGAGCGTCCCGGCACAGGAACGCGGGTCTCGTCGGGCGGCGTGAAGATTGTGTTCAGCGACACCAACACCCACCACCGCGGCGAGTCGAACTACCGCACCAGCGGCGTCACCGACGCCATGCGCATTCCCAAGGATGCCTTCTTCGCCCATCAGGTCATGTGGAACGGATGGGTGGAGCCCGAGAAGCCCCAGACGTACATCATCGGCCACTGGAACTATCGTTTTGGTTCCCAGAAGCCCGTCTACGTCGTCTCTACAGCCGACGAGGTGGAGCTGCTGCTCAACGGGCAATCGCTGGGCAAGGGGCGGCAGAGCTACCGCTACCTCTTCACCTTCGACAACGTCGGCTACGAGCCCGGTGTGCTCGAGGCCGTGGGCTCCGACGGCAGCCGCCACAGGCTTGAGACAGCTGGCCAGCCCGCCCGACTCAGACTGACGGCCATCGCCGACCCGGCAGGCACAAGAGCCGACGGGGCCGACCTGGTGGTCTTCGAGGTGGAGGTGGTCGACGGTCAGGGACGACGCTGTCCGCTCGATGCCCGCACGGTGAACTTCAGCCTGTGGGGCGAAGGCAGATGGGTGGGCGGCATCGGCAGCTGCTCGACGGCGCTGCCCGTGGAGTGCGGTGTCGGCCGCGTCGTCGTCCGCACCACGCCGAACCCCGGCACGATAAGCCTCGCGGCATACGCCGAAGGCGTGGAGCCGGCCTACATCGAGGTGAGAAGCGAGCGCACGGAGGGCACAAACTACCTGCCACAGCTCACCATGAAAGGGCGGCTACAGCGGGGCGAGACCCCGTCGGTGCCCTCGTTCGCCGAGACGGCGCGGGGCGTGAAGGTTGTAGCAGCCAAGGCGGGCTATGACTCCGACAACGCCAACCGCAGCTATGACGACAACGAGCTGACCGAATGGCGCAACGACGGTCGGCTCTCCACGGCCTGGATCACCTATAAGCTGGTGGAAAAGGCCACCGTCGACGACATCTGCATGAAGCTCACCGGCTGGCGGCTGCGCAGCTATCCCCTTGAGGTCTACGCGGGCAGGCAGCTCGTCTGGAGCGGCGAGACCGAACGAAGCCTCGGCTACATCCACATCACCCCTACCCGACCGGTCAAGACGGACGAGATTACCATCCGCCTGCGCGGGGCCGGCACTGACAGCGATGCCTTCAGCGGCATCGTCGAGGTGGCGGAGCCTGCCGCAGGCGAGCTGGACCTCTTCAAGGCGAAGGAGGGCAGCAGCACGAAGAGCGAGCTCCGCATCGTCGAGGTTGAATTCCTGACCAAAAGCTTTCGGACTAAGCTGAGATAAGACCACGGCGCTCCGGCAACGCGCGCTTTCTTCGGCAGCGGACTGACACGGACTGACTCGGGCTTCTGACTCGGCGCTCAGGCTACGCGCGCTTTCTTCGGCAGCGGACTGACACGGACTGACTCGGACTTCTGAGTGTCAACGTCGGCGTAGAAGCGGAATCTGATAACAGATTAACAGATTTAAGCACAAAACTCCGGCGCAGTAAAGATTTGCTGAAGATTTTGTCTAATTTTATTTGGTAGGTATAAAAAAAAGTACTACCTTTGCATGACCAATCTCACAAAACCTTGAACTAAGAATATGATGAACACATGAGGGTGCCAGCTCAGGCCGGCACCCTTAGATTATATCTGCAAAAAGTGAGATTTGCTTAGAAAACAACGAAAAGACTTGGAGGTATTAGGATTATTTCGTAACTTTGCCCACTGAAACAAATATTAACAACAACAATAAGATGATGAAAACCAAGACTTGGATGTTAGCCGCCATCCTATCAGTCAGCGGCTGTTTAAGCACACAGGCACAAGTAATGAAAGCTGCCGACCTGGAGAAATATGCCAAGGAGAAGTACGGCGACAAGTGGGTCAACGCTGCCGCCAACCTGGCACAGGGGCTGACGCTCGACAAGAATGAGTCGCTCACCTACCAGCAAGTTATCGAGGCACCGGGCAAGACGAAACAGCAACTCTACGTGGCACTGAACTACTGGGCGACGGCCACCTTCAAGGACAAACAGGCCATCACACTCAACGACAAGGATGCCGGCTGCATCATTATCTCGTCGTCCATCGACGACATTGCTGACCATACGGGCACCATCAACCGCTATGTGGTCAGCATAACGCCAGTCATCAAGATTGACATCAAGGAAGGCCGCATCCGAGTTACTTACACCGTACAGAACTATGACATCCTGAAGGTGCAGGACGGCGGCTGGTTAGGCGGACTGGCCGACAACAGCGACAAACGTCAGAACAATCAGAACGTCTACAGCGACGGCAAGCGCATGAAGGACGACAAGAACGACCGCAGACTCTATGACGAGCAATGGGAAATAGCCAAGCACTATCCTTTCGTTGAGAAAGACGACAAGAAGCGCACTTGCTCGAAAGCCTTGGTCATGACTCATGCCTACTCGAACGCCATCATCGACAAGGTGGAAGAAGCCATAAAGAACGGTATCACTGGCAACGAGGACGACGACTGGTAAACACAGGTGAACAACCTGAACTTACAGAACGCAAAGCGGGAGTACTTCCAAGATAGGAAATACTCCCGCTTTTCTGTCCGTATGTGCTCCGACTACACGGCTGCAGCAGCTATCCAGCCGTAGATGTAAGAGATGACACCGAAGGCGGCGATGCCCAGCGTGCAGAGGGCGAGAGCCAGCTTCGTGTTCGTGTCGCTCTGGAAGGCAGGCAGCGGCGTGGTGGTCTTCTTGATATACATGGCTTTGACGATGAGCAGGTAGTAGTAGAGGCTGACCACCGTGTTGATCAAGGCAACGAAGACGACGAGGTAGACCCAGAAGGGGGCAGACTCGTGGCCTCCGACAGCCGCCATGAACACGAAGAACTTCGAGAACATACCGGCGAACGGCGGAATACCGGCCAGCGAGAACAGGGCCAGCGTCATGAGGAACGACAGGCGGGGGTTGGTCTCGTAGAAGCCGTTATAGGCTGCCATGTCAGTGCGGCCGCCATTGTTCTGCTCGACGACGTTGATGACGGTGAAGACGGCCATGTTGGCAACGACATACACCAGCACATAGTAGGTCAGCGCCGTGGCACCCATCTGCGAGTTGCCCAGCACGGCCAGCATGATGTAGCCGGCCTGCGAGATGGAGCTGAAGGCCATGAAGCGCTTGAGCTCTGACTGGCGGATGGCGAAGAGGTTGCCGACGGTGATGGTGAGCATGATGATGATGCCGAGCATCATTTCCCACTGCTCCACCAGCGGGCCGAAGACCTTGGTCAGGATGATGAAGGCGGCCAGGGCGGCAGCACCCTTCGAGACGACGCTCAGGTAGCCGGTGACGGGCGTTGGTGCGCCCTGATAGGTGTCAGCCGTCCAGAGGTGGAAGGGCACGAGCGAGAGCTTGAAGCCCAGGCCGCTGAAGAAGAACACCATTCCGAGGATGGGCAGGTAAATCTGGTCGCTGAAGGGCGAGATGCCTGCCAGCACCTGTGCGATGTCGTCGAAGTAGAGCGTGCCGGCAGCACCGTAGACGAACGAGATGCCGTAGAGCATGACGCCGCTCGAGAACGTTGCCGTCAGGATGTACTTGGCAGCAGCTTCGGCACTGATCTTCTTCAGCCTGTCGAGGGCTACGAGGCAGGCCATAGGTACTGAGGCGGTCTCGAGTCCGAGGAAGAACATGAGGAAGTTGCCTGAGCTGATCATCATGTACATACCCAGGAGCGTAGAAACAATCAACATATAGAACTCGCCTGCGGTCTTGCGCCCGGCAGCCTCAATCCACGGCTGGGCCATGATGATGACGATGAGCGTACCGGCCGTGAGGATGGTCTTCATGACATTGGCCATCTGCGAGGTGACGTAGAGTCCGCCAAAGGCCGACGTGGGCTCAGCCAGTGCGCAGGGCACGAGCTGCAGCAGCATCAGGGCAGCGGTCAGGACGTAGAGCGTGCGGCTCTTCTTCTCGCTGCGGTACAGGGCGAAGTCGGCGAAGAAAACGATAATCAGGATAGCTACCAGCGTAGCCTCGGGAATCATCTGTAAGAATTGTCCGTAATTCATTGTCTTTCCTCCTATCGTTTATATGTTTATATTATTAAGAATAGGTACGACGGCGTCGTTGATGACGTTCGATGCCCAGAAGGGGAACGTACCGAGACCGGCCACGCAGAAGATGAGGCAGCCGACGGCGAGACGCTCGTCCCAGGTGGCGTCGGTGAGCTTCAGGTAGTGCGGGTCGGCCACCTCGCCATAGAGGATCTTGCCCACAAGGCGCAGGATGTAGACGGCGGTGATGACCACCGACGTGCAGGCGATGATGGTGCAGACGCGGTGGAACGTGTCGGCATTCTCGAACGAACCGACAAAGATGGTCATCTCAGCAACGAAGCCCGAGAAGCCCGGCAGACCGAGATTGGCCAGACCGGCCAGCACATAGCCTACGGCGAGGAACGGCATAATCTTCATCAGGCCACCGAGACGGCGCACGTCGCGGGTATGGGTACGACCGTAAATCATACCGATGAGGGCAAAGAAGAGGGCCGTCATCAGACCGTGCGACAGCATCTGCAGGATGGCACCCGTGGCCGCTGTCTTGGTCATCATCAGCAGGGCAAAGAGCACGAGGCCGCAGTGCGATACCGACGAGTAGGCGTTGATGTACTTCAGGTCGGTCTGCACGCAGGCTGAGAGGGCACCGTAGACCACTGATATTGTGGTAAGTATCAGGAATATCCACGACAACTCCTGTGCAGCCTCAGGCAGCAGGTACATTGCCACGCGGAAACAGCCGTAGCCTCCGAGCTTCATCAGCACGCCGGCGTGCAGCATTGACACTGCCGTGGGGGCCGAAGCATGACCGTCGGGAGACCATGTGTGGAACGGGAACAGAGCGCCAAGCACGCCGAAACCGATGAAGATGAAGGGGAAGAACACCTTCTGCATATCAACCGGAATATTGTGCAGGGCGGCAATCTCGTTGACGTTCATCGTCGTTGCACCCGAGAAGAAGTAGATGCCGAGGATACCGATAATCAACAGGGCCGAACCTCCCATCAGCATCAGCGTCAGCTTCATGGCTGCGTACTCCTTGGCACCGCTACCCCAGACGCCGATGAGCAGGTACATCGGGATGAGGGCCACCTCGTAGAACATGAACATGGTGAACATATCGGTGCAGATGAAGAAGCCGAACACACCCGTCGAGAGCAGCGTGAACCAGAGGAAGTACTCCTTGGTAAGCGGCTTCAGCTGCCATGAGGCGAACGTTCCGGTGAACACGATGATGCTCGACAGCAACAGCATGACCACCGAGATGCCGTCAACGCCGACGGAGTAAGCAATATTCAGCGGCTTGAACCACGGGGTCGAGGCCGCCAGCAGCATCTCGGCGGTATTGCCCGCTGCGCGCTGCTGGATGAAATAGAATGTCAGCCAAATGGAGAGGGTGAGCAGAGCCACGGAGCCTGCCACCATCACGCCACGCACCTGATTGAGCGACTTGGCCAGCCAAAGGCCCAGCAGCATCAGGACGGGGATAAGAACGAATAAACTTAATATATTCATAGTCCTTTATTTCGATATTACGATATTTCGATATTACGATATTTCGATATTACGATATTTCGGCGTTACAAAGCCAGCAGGATTAACGTTAATGCCACTGCACCGGTGAGGAACCAGACGGCATACTGACGGACATCGCCGCTCTGCCAGACGCGGATGGACTCGCCGGCCTCGTTGGTGCCCCAAGCTGCGAAGTTGAACGTGCCGTCGATGATGTGACGGTCGAACCAGGCTATGGGACGCGAGACACAACGGAAGATAATCCTGTGAGTGACAAACTGCCAGATCTCGTCTTGATAGAAACGCTTATAGGCGGCGCGCCACAAGTTGGGGAACTTATTGTACAGACGGTCGGCAATGGGCTGCTGCTCACCCTTATAGATATAGGTAGCCAGGCAGATGCTGCAGATGGCGATCACAGTGCTCACGGCGGCAACGGTGGTGTCGAAGTGGATGGTGTAGTCGTGACCGTCGGCCGACACGAACGAGCCGAACGAACCGCCCCAGCCGAGGAAGCCGGCCAGCGTGGTGTAGAGACCGACACCAACAGTGATGACTGACAGCACAATCAGGGGAACGGTCATCGTCAGCGGAGCCTCGTGCGGCGTGTGGTGCTCGTGGGCCTCCTTGTTCTCCGTACCCCAGAAGATGCCGTAGTACAGTCGGAACATATAGAAGGCGGTCATGGCGGCAATGCCCGTCATAATCCAACCCACCACAGGACTGTAGTTCATGCAGGCCGAAATGATCTCATCTTTCGAGCTGAAGCCCGAGAAGAAAGGAATACCGGCAATGGCCAGGCAGGAAATGAGGAACGTCCAGTGGGTCACAGGCATATACTTGCGCAGACCGCCCATCAGTGCCATCTCGTTCGAGTGGACGGCGTGGATGATACAACCAGCACCAAGGAACAGACAAGCCTTGAACATGGCATGGGTAAAGAGGTGGAACATACCGGCCAGATAACCTACGCTGCCCGGATGCTCATGCCCCGTGACACCCTCGGTGCAGACGCCAAGAGCCACCATCATGAACGCAATCTGCGAAATGGTGGAGAAGGCGAGCACACGCTTGATGTCGGTCTGGGCACAGGCAACGGCTGCTGCATAGAAGGCCGTGACGACACCCACCCAGACGATGATTGACATGGCCTCGGGGGCATACTGAATCCAGAGGGGGAACATACGGGCCACCTGGTAGACACCGGCCACGACCATCGTAGCGGCGTGGATAAGTGCTGACACGGGCGTCGGGCCTTCCATTGCATCGGGCAGCCAGATGTGCAGCGGGAACATGGCCGACTTACCGGCACCGCCGATGAACATCAGCGTCAGCGCCGTAGGCAGGATGAAACCGCCGGCAGCAACAGCCTTGGCAGCATTGCCGGCAATGAACGGCGTAGTACCGGCTCCCATCACGATATCGGCTCCCTGGCCGGCAAACGAGAACGAGAACGAATCGGTATAGAAGCCGAAAATGAGGATACCCACAAGGAAGAAGCCGTCGGCAAAGCGCGTCACGATGAATGCCTTCTTGGAGGCAGCCACAGCGGCGTGCAACGGGTAGTAGAAGCCGATGAGCAGGTAGCTGCTGACACCCACCAGTTCCCAGAACATATACATCTGGAAGATGTTGGTGGCGAGTACCAGTCCGAGCATCGACATCGTAAACAGGCTCAGGAAGGCATAGTAGCGCTGGAAGCCCTTCTCGCCGTGCATATAGCCGAACGAATAGATGTGAACCATGAACGACACCGTGGAGATGACGATGAGCATCATCACCGAGATGGGGTCGAGCATGATACCCATGTCGAAGTGCAGGTTGCCCAAGGGGAGCCACGTGTAGTTATAGGGCACGATGGTCTGATAGACACCGTCCACGCGGTCGGCACCGAAGTACTGGAAGGCGCAGAAGTAGCTCAGACAGGTCACCAGGGCCAGCGAGCAGGTACCGATGAGACCTGCCGCCTTATGCGACATCTTCATGCCGAGCAGTCCTAATACAAGGAACGAGAACAGCGGCAGAAGGAGTATGAAAATTGTATATCCGTAATCCATAATAACTTCAATCTTTCAATGTCCTTAATGTTTCATTTCTGTTATACTGTCTACTGAGTCGCTCTTGAAGTTTCGGTAAGCATTGAGGATGATTGCAATGGCCACTGCCGACTCTGCCGCAGAGACACCGATGGAGAACAGGCTCATGAAGAAGCCCTCGTTCAGACCGGGGAACAGCAGGCGGTTGAAGGCCGCAAAGTTGAGGTCGACGGCGTTGAGCACCAGCTCGATGGAGATGAGCATGGCAATCAGGTTGCGACGGGTCACAAAGCCATAGACGCCGATGAAGAACAGAAGTGCCGAAAGCACGAAATAACATTGTACGGGTACCATAGCTTAGTCCTCCTTTACTTTACGTGAAACAACCAGTGCACCGATGATGCAGGCCAGCAGGAAGATAGAGATGAACTCGAAGGGGAGCACATACTGATACTTCTCTGAGCCTACCAGGGCATGACCGACGGTACTCATGGGCACCTCGGCATCGACCACGTCGGCAGCACGACAAATGAACTCATTCTTCAGGAAGATGAAGGCCACGGTGGCAAGGCCTACCACTGCCAGCACGGCGGCACCGATGGCACGCGAGCACTTGATGCGCTCAACCATGCCCTCAAGCGTGCGCTTCGAGACGAGCTGGATGGCGAAGACGTAAATCATCGTCACGCCGCCGGCATAAACAGAAATCTGGGCTGCACCGAGGTAGGTGTAGTCGAGCAGGAAGTAAAGACCTGCCACACCGAAGAGGACGAACAACATGAACGTTGCGGCCCGCATGATTCGCTTCGTCGTCACACACATCACGGCCGAGCCGAGAATGACGACAGCAAGGATGCAAAACATGATAATATTTGCCATAGGTCTTTACTTGGTTTTAGTGTTAAACGTTCCGACCGTGAAGGGAGCACCGCCTTCCAGCAGGTTGGGCAGCGAACCACCCTGATAAACCTCCTCGTTGAGGTGCAGCACCAGCTTCGAGCGGTCGAAGACGGCGTTTTCAAAGTCGTTTGTAAACTCAATAGCGTCGAAGTTGCAGGCGTTCGTACAGAGCTGGCAGAACATACAGTCGCCAAGGTCATAACTGTAGTCGTCGAGCACCTTCTTCTTCTTCCCCGTCTCAGGGTCTTCGGCCATGTGGCTCAGAATCTTGATGGTGCCGTTCGGACAAGCCTTTTCGCACAGTGTGCAGGCCGTACACTTGTAGGCACCGTTCTCGTCGCGCTTGAAGACGAGACGGCCGCGGTGGCGCTTGGCCACGTGGAGTGTGGTCTTGCGGTTCTCGGGATACTGCTCTGTCGACTTGTTGGTGAAGAAGTCCTTCCAGTACTCCTTCCAGGTAATCTTCATACCCGTTGCCAGCGTCTTCAGCCCGTGTCCGAGTTCTCCGAAATATGTTTTGTTGTCTTCCATTGCTTATACCTTTATTTAATATAGAGACCTAAGGCCACGATGACAGTCATCAGCACGAGGTTGATGAGCGACAGGGGCATCAAGTACTTCCACTCTAACTTCAGAATCTGGTCGATACGCAGACGGGGGAACGTCCACTTGATCCACATGAGCAGCCAGACCAGTGCGAAGGTCTTACCCATGAACCAGACGATACCGGGAATGTAGTTCATCACCGTGTCGAAGGCTTCGATGCCGATGTTCACGGGTGCCCAGCCGCCGAGGAATACCGTGGCGGCAATGCCGGCGATGATAAACAGGTTCAGGAATTCGGCCAGATAGAAGAAGCCGAAACCCATGCCGGAATACTCCGTGTGGTGACCGGCGGTCAGCTCGCTCTCGGCCTCAGCCATGTCGAACGGGCCGCGGTTGGCCTCGGCGTTGCCGGCGATGAGGAACACGAAAAAGGCGATGAGCGCAGGTATGTGTCCTTGGAAGATAAGCCACTTCCACGGGCCTGTCTGTGCCTCGCAGATGCCTGACATCTGCATCGTGCCTGTCAGGATGACAGCCGTGATGAGACAAAGGCAAAGCGACATCTCGTAGCTGATCATCTGGACGGCACCACGCATGGCCGAGACCACCGAGTACTTGTTATTGGACCCCCAACCGGCAAGGAAGATGCCCACCACGCCAATCGACGAGATGGCCGTCAGCAGGAAGATACCCACGTTGAAGTCGAGCACCGTGGCACCGTTGTTCCAGGGCAGGAACGAGAAGGCACCCACGGAGCCGATAATCACCAAGAGCGGAGCAACAAGATAGAGCAGCTTGTCGGCCTTGTCGACGAAGAAGATTTCCTTGATGAGCATCTTCAGCACGTCGGCAAACACCTGCAGCAAGCCCCAGTAGCCTACGCGCATCGGGCCGAGACGGCACTGGAAGTAGGCGCAGACCTTACGCTCCATGAATATCAGTACGATGGCTATCAGCGCGTATCCTACAAGGATAGCCACGCCCACCAGCACGCACTCAATCAATATCGCCAGCCAGTCGGGACAACCCACGGTCACCCGGAGCAGCTGGTCGAACCATTGTGTAATTATAGAAAAGTCGAACATAACACTTCAATTCTTCTGTTTTCAATTCTTCAATTCTTCAGTCTTTCGGCTAACGGTCGATGTCAGGAATAACGAAGTCGATAGCAGCACCGGTAGCCACGAGGTCGGCAATCTTCTGGCCGCGAAGCATCGGGTCGAGCGCACCGGTCAGCGAGAGGCCCATGGGGCGCATCTTCAGACGGTACGGACTCTTGTCGCCGCGCGAGTCGAGATAGACACCGAACTCACCGCTGGCACCCTCGACCGAGAAGTACCACTGACCCTCGGGCACCTTGATGATGGGCTTCTGCTTGACGTAGAAGTCGCCCTCGGGGATGTTGTCGATGAGTTGCTCGATGATATGCAGGCTCTGATACATCTCTGTGATGTGGCAGGTGTAGCGATCCATCGTGTCGCACCCGTCCATGGTGACCTGCTCCCATTCCACCTTGTCGTACATATCGTAGGGGTGGTTCTTGCGCACGTCGTTGGCCCAGTTTGAGGCACGGCCGGCAGGGCCGGTGACGGCGTATGAGATACAATCCTCACGGCTCATCGGGCCGACCTTCTCGAAGCGGTTGTGGGTGATGATATTGTCGCCGAACACGTCGACATACTCCTGGATGATGGGCTTCATGTATTTGATGAGGTCCTTCACGTTCTTCACGAAGTTGGGGTCGATGTCGTCCTGCAGTCCACCGATGCGGTAATAGTTCTGAATCAGGCGGCCACCCGTTGTCTCTTCCAGGCAGTTGAGCACGTGTTCACGGTCACGCATTGAGTAGAGGAAAGCCGTCAGCGCACCCATGTCCTGAGCGCAGCAGCCGACATACAGCAGGTGCGAGTCGAGACGCTGCAACTCGTCCATGATGGTGCGGATGTACTTGATGCGGTCAGTCAGTTCGACACCCATGCCCTCCTCGATAACACCTACAAGCGCATGACGGTGCATCATGGCACTCAGATAGTTAAGACGGTCTGTTAAAGCAAGCGTTTGAGGATAGGTCATCTGCTCGCACATCTTCTCGATACCGCGATGGATATAACCGAGGTGCGGATAGACACGCTTCACCACCTCACCGTCGAGCACCGTCTGCAGACGGAGCACACCGTGGGTTGAGGGGTGCTGCGGACCGATGTTGATGACGTACTCGTCAGCCGTGAAGAGCTTGTTCTGCTTCACCTGCAGGTAGCCGTCCTTGTCGAGGAAGTACTCCAAGCCGTAGTCGGGCTCCGCATCGTCCTCCAGCGTGTACGAGTCGTCGAACTTCCAGTCCTTGCGGAGGGGGTAGCCTTTGAAGTCTGAGCGCAGGAACAGTCGGCGCATGTCGGGATGACCTAAGAACACGATGCCGAAGAAGTCGTACACCTCGCGCTCCAACAGGTCGGCTACGCGCCAGATGTTGCTCACGGTGGGGATAAACGGAATCGTCTGACCGTCAGTCTCGCCCGTTCCGTTCGAGGCTATGCCGTCACCGCATACCTGCGTCTTGGCCAGCATCTTCACCGAGCAACGCTCGTTGGTGTCTGTATTCTCAAGTATGTAGATACAGCCAAGGCCCTCTTCGCCAAAGTCTTCGCCCACGATGGTGACAAGATAGTCGAAGTGCTTCTTAGCCTTCAAGTCGCGCATCTCCTGCGCAAACTTGTTAAATTCAAATGATAAGAACTCCAACTTCATACAGCAGCCTCCTCCTTTCTCGTGGCCTGCGACTCTGTCGCAGCCTTCATTTCGTCAACAAACTCCTGTGGAACGTCGGTCACCACAATCGGCTCACGACGGTGGTCGCCATGCTTCGAGCGGAACGCCAGCTCCTCGTTCGATACGCCCAGCTCCTTCTCGGCAGCCGTCTGCTTATGGTTGGCGCCTCCGAAGAACTTCTCAATCTTCACCTTACGCTGCAACTGCATCATGCCATACATGATTGCCTCCGGGCGTGGAGGGCAGCCAGGGATGAACACATCGACGGGCACAATCTCCTCGATGCCCTTCACCACGTGGTAGCTCGACTTGAACGGACCGCCGCTGATGGCACAGCCACCGACGGCAATGACATATTTTGGCTCGGCCATCTCGTCGTAAAGGCGTTTCAAGGCCGGAGCCATCTTGTGGGTAATGGTACCTGCACACATGATGAGGTCGGCCTGACGGGGTGAGTTACGTGTCACCTCGAAGCCGAAGCGGGCGAAGTCGTAGCGCGAGCAGCCGCAGGCCATGAACTCGATGCCGCAGCAGCTGGTGGCAAACGTCAGCGACCACAGCGAGTTGGCACGGCCCCAGTTTAATGAGTTTGTCCAACGAACCCGTGACGACGTTCACGCCACCTTCATGCAGCTCGTCGACAATCTTCGCCAGCGACTCGTTGTCGTTCCACTCCTCGTAGGGAATCGACTTGATTTTCGGTTTCATTTCCATTCAAGCGCTCCTTTCCGCCAGGCATAGGCCAGGCCCAAAACCAACACTACGAGGAAGAACCCGATGCTGAGCAACGCCATAGCGCCGAAGTCCTTCACCACTACCGCCCATGGATAAAGAAACACCGTTTCCACATCGAACATGAGGAACAAGATGGCGAACAGGTAGAAGCCTATACTCACAGGTATCCACGACGTACCGCGAGTGGGAATACCGCACTCGTATGGTTCGCCTTTCACCTTTGCGTATGAGCGTGGACCTATCAGCTTAGCAACAACGTAAGCTCCCGCCACCAATGTAAATGCCGTCAGCAAGACGGTAATTAACAAAGTGAAATTCATAAAAGTTTATTTTGTTATAACAATCGTTTGCTTTTAAGCGGTGCAAAGATACTAAAATATTTGCAAACAATCACGATAAAAGCAGAAAAAAAATGCAAAACAAACGCAATTATTTCGCATTCTCCCTATTCAAACAAACTCAACGACAGGTCTATTCTTGGTTTGTCATCTTTCTGTCCGTCTGTATCTTCCGTTTGTTGGTCACGGAACTGAAGCAAAAGGATACGGGCTTCAGCATTGTTCTGGGTATTGAGCCGATAATAGCCCCGACGTTCCGTCCGTTCAACAAGCGACTGTGCCGACTTGGAATTTCTGAGCAGATACTTCTGCACATAAGCATGGATTTCCTGTAAGTCGGGCTGGGAGAAAAACGTACAGTTCATATTATAGACGTGCTTGGCCAACTGCCGCACTCCTATACCCTTATCGCCTACATCGGACAGAATCTGTAATATATGCTTGTCGTATGTCATTAAAGAAAAAGGTCGGCAAACATGCGTGCTTACCGACCTATTTTTATTGTTGTCAATTGTCGTTATGCCAATGTAACCTTATCCTCAACGCTTGCAAGCTTACCCTCCTTGAAGAGCCAGCCGAGACCGAGCAGAGTCTCCTCCTCGCTGATCTTTGCAGCCTTAGCAATCTCCTTTACTGAAAGAGCCTTCTCTGCTGCTGCCAGTGCCTGATAAACATCACCTGCCTTGAAGCCGACATTCTCAGCATTCACTGCGAGAGTAGCCTTTGCTGCCTTCGTTGCAGTCTTCTTCACGGTTTCCTTAGCTGCTGTAGCATTGGTCTCAGTAGCCTTCTTTGTTGTTGCTTTCTTTTCTGCCATAATTTTAAATTATTAATACACGTATTGAAGTAAATTCTTTCTACTTTGTTTGATGCTGCAAAGGTACTATAACTTTTTCATACAACTTGCTGATATTTAGGCTTTTTTAGCCAAACAACGGTTATTCTTGATGTAAGTCAATTTTCAGGTTCAGTTCATCAAGCTGCTTTTGGTCGAGTTCGCCGGGGGCATCAAGCATCACGTCGCGACCGGAATTATTCTTCGGGAAGGCGATGCAGTCGCGGATGCTGTCGAGACCTGCCATCAGGCTAACGAAGCGGTCGAGACCGAAGGCCAGACCGGCGTGAGGCGGTGCACCGTACTTGAAGGCGTTGATGAGGAAACCGAACTGAGCCATCGCCTTCTCGGGCGTAAAGCCAAGAATCTCGAACATCTTCTCCTGCAGCTTGCCGTCGTGGATACGCAGTGAGCCGCCACCCACCTCGACACCGTTGCAGACGAAGTCGTAGGCCACGGCGCGCACCTTCTCCGGAGCGGTGTCGAGCAGGGGAATGTCATCCGGATTGGGCAGCGTGAACGGATGGTGGGTAGCCATCAGGCGCTGCTCCTCGTCGCTCCACTCGAACAGCGGGAAGTCGACAATCCAGAGGCAGACGAACTTGTCCTTGTCGCGCAGGCCGAGACGGTCGCCCATCTCTAAGCGGAGTGTGCAGAGCTGAATGCGCGTCTTGTTGGCATTGTCACCGCTGAGAATCAGTACAAGGTCGCCGTCCTTGGCACCCATAGCCTCTTTCACTTGCTGCCACACCTCTGGCCCGTAGAACTTGTCAATGGAGGACTTCACGGTGCCGTCGGCATTGAACTTCACGTAGACGAGCCCCTTGGCACCCACCTGCGGACGCTTCACGAAGTCGGTCAGCTGGTCGAGCTGCTTGCGGGTGTAGTCGGCAGCACCAGGGACACAGATGCCGCCGATATACTGAGCCTCGTTGAAGACAGGGAACGAGCCCGTTCCCTTCAGCTGCGGCATCAGTTCGACAAACTCCATGCCGAAGCGCAGGTCGGGCTTGTCGCTTCCAAATCGGCGCATGGCCTCGTGCCACGTCATGCGCTGCAGCGGGGGCAGCTCGACACCGCGCACCTCTTTAAACAGATGGCGGGCGAGGCCCTCGAAGATATCCAGCACGTCTTCCTGGTCGGCAAACGACATCTCGCAGTCTATCTGGGTGAACTCCGGCTGACGGTCGGCACGCAGGTCCTCATCGCGGAAGCACTTGGCAATCTGGAAGTAACGGTCGAAGCCCGAAACCATCAGCAGCTGCTTCAGCGTCTGCGGCGACTGAGGCAGGGCGTAGAACTGGCCGGGATTCATGCGTGAGGGCACCACGAAGTCGCGGGCTCCCTCAGGCGTCGAGCCAATCAATATCGGTGTCTCCACCTCGATGAAGTTCAGCGAGTCGAGGAAGTTGCGGATGAGGATGGTCATGCGGTGGCGCAGCTCCAGATTCTTACGGACGGCGGTACGGCGCAGGTCCAGATAGCGGTACTTCATGCGGATGTCGTCGCCGCCGTCGGTCTGGTCCTCAATGGTGAACGGCGGTGTGAGGCTCTCGCTGAGGATGTTCAGCTCCGAGGCGAGGATTTCGATGTCGCCGGTGGGCATCTTCGGGTTCTTCGACTGGCGCTCGCTGACCTCGCCCTTCACCTGGACACAGAATTCACGGCCCAGCTTGTTGGCACGCTCACACAGGGCAGCATCCTTCGACTCATCGAACACCAGCTGCGTCAGACCGTAGCGGTCGCGCAGGTCGACGAACGTCATGCCGCCCATCTTACGGGTGCGCTGCACCCATCCGGCCAGCGTCACCTGCCGGCCGGCATCGGTGAGCCGCAGCTCACCGCAAGTATTAGTCCTGTACATTATTTTATATGGTTTTATTACGTTCGGGGTGCAAAGTTACAATTTATTTTGGAAACAGCGTGCGTTTTCGGAAAATAATTACTATCTTTGCACGCAGAAACTAATTCTACTAAGACAATGAAACGACTAATAACACTTATTGCCGTGGCTGCATCGGTTCTGACGACGACAGCCCAGAACGTAACGGCGGACGACGTGCTCAGCACGACGCGCAAGGTAAACAACTACTTTATGAGCAAGTACAGCGACCCGACGGTGCCCACCAATGTCAATAAGGTAAGGCCGTCAAGCCTTTGGACGCGAGCTGTCTACTACGAGGGACTGATGGCACTCTATGAGGTTGACCAGGATCAGCGCTATCTGGACTACACCGACCGCTGGGCCGACTTCCACAAATGGACACCGCGCAACGGCGTGAACACCTGCGATGCCGACGACCAGTGCTGCGGCCAGACTTATCTCAAACGCTATGAACAGAAGCAGGATAGCAGGATGATGACCAAGGTGCGCGAGAATCTGGACCACCAGATGCAGACACCCAACGACAAGAAGAATGCCACGGCCAAGACCAAGGGCACGCAGCCCTCGCTCTACGGCTGGTGGACGTGGATTGACGCCATACAGATGGCAATGCCCGTCTATATGCAGATGTACAAACAGACGGGCGAGACGAAGTACCGCGACCACACGATGGCAATGTACCGCTGGAGCCGCAATGAGTGCGGCGGCGGCCTGTTCAACGCGAAGGACGGCCTGTGGTGGCGCGATGCCGACTACGTGCCCCCTTATAAGGAGCCCGACGGCAAGGACTGCTACTGGAGCCGAGGCAATGGCTGGGTCTACGCCGCTCTGGTCCGCTGCATGAACGAGCTGTCGCCCAAGGAGAAGGCTTACAAGGAGCTAAAGAAGGACTTCCTGCTGATGTCGGCCGGCCTGCTGAAGTGCCAGCGCGACGACGGTTTCTGGAACCCCAGCCTCGTGTCGACCAACTACGCGATGCCCGAGACCTCGGGCACGGCCCTCTTCCTCTACGGCATGGCGTGGGGTATCAGGCAGGGATTCCTCAAGGCCAAGGACTACCGCCCGGCCTGCGACAAGGCATGGAGGGCAATGGTGCGCGATGCCGTCCATCCCGACGGCTTCCTCGGCTGGATGCAGGGCACGGGCAAGGATCCGTCGGCTGGCCAGCCACTGTCGTTTACCAAGGTTCCCGACTTTGAAGACTACGGCACGGGATGCTTCCTGCTCGGAGCCGCTGAGTACTATAAACTGCTGAAATAAGTAAAAAAAGTATAAAATATCCAACGTAATCTCTGTTATCCGTGCTAAAATAAGTACTTTTGCACCAAAGTAGCATAAAAAAAAGACAAGCACAATGAAAAAGACTTTACTCACAGCACTTATGCTCGTTTGTGGCATCGTGTTTGCTTCGGCCCAGGCCGAGATTAAGTTCGACAAGCTGACCAACGACTTCGGAACATTCTCCGAGGCCTCACCAGTCGTAACCTGCACCTTTACCTTTACCAATGTCGGCGACAAGCCATTGGTCGTCAATCAGGCTATCGCCTCATGCGGCTGCACCGTTCCCGAGTATACGAAGGATCCCATACAGCCGGGCGAGAAGGGCAGCATCAAGGTGACCTACAACGGCACCGGCAAGTTCCCCGGACACTTCAAGAAGTCCATCACTGTCCGCACCAACGGCAAGGTCGAAATGACACGCCTCTACATCGAGGGCACGATGGAAGAAAAGAAGTAAGCTCTTTGGTGACGGCTTACAGCTGTTTGACATTGTAGCTCTCAAAGGTACGGCGGTCGGCACTGATGTCCAGGCCGACGGCGAAGACGGGACACGGGTCGGCGGCAAAGCATGACGGCCACGGATAATCACTCTATCCGTGGCCGTCATGATGTGTTACCAGTCGAAACTTGAAGCTGCTTCTATTTAGAAAGAATAGGAGAGTCCGATGCTGGTGTACTCCTTGAACTGCCAATAGCCGAGGTCGTCGTCATAGGCGTTGCCGTCGTCGAAGCGAGGATAGAGGAAGATGTTTGCCGAGATGTACTTCGACACCTTCAGCTGGAACGTGTTCTCCCACTCCAGCTCAGCGCGGTGATAGGAGGTGAATCCCCACAGGCGGCTCTTCCATGTAACCGTCTCCGACAACTTCCACTGCAGGTCGGCGGTCAGCTGCGAGCCCGGGTCGAGCAGGTGGTGCTTGTTGTCGTCGATGCCGTGGCGCGACGGGAACCAGCTGTAGTCGGTCGGGGTGGCCGAGTTCTGGTTGGGGAACTGCGAGCGGTCAACATAACGGTAGTTCAGAGCCAGGGGCGAGATGTTGACGGTTCCCGTCAGCTTCTTGTCGAAGGCTTCCACCTTGTAGTCCATACCGAGACCGACGTTCAAGTTGAACGGCGAGAAGAAGTCGGAGTAGGTGCGGTGGTCGTTCGACTTCAGACCACGTGCAAACTGTGTCCAGGCCAGCATCTGCAGCGTGTAGTACCAGCGCTTCGTGGCCTGCAGTCCAACCTTCGACGTCAGACGCAGCAGGTCTTCGTTCGACTTCCACTTGTGCAGCGAGTCAGACTTTGACGTCAGGAAGCCGAGCTTGGCCTCCAGCTTGTTGTCCCATTTCCACTTTCCCTTGTTGTCGTAGTTTGCCTCTATGGTCAGGCTGCCCAGCAACGAGTAGTTCGACTCACCGCCCTTGTACCAGTTGTCGCTGACGTAGTTCTGCATCATCTGCAGGAATCCGTCGCCCTTTCTCGTCCAGAACTTCGGCTTCGTCACCACCACCTCGGCAGGCGTCACCTCTGGCTCGTCGGCCTGAGGAGCAACGTGCTCCACCAGCTCCACCCGCTGCTCAATGGGCTGGTCGAGGTCCTGGCGCAGCGAGCCGCTCTCCTTCAACTGCGTCTCCGTGGCCTCCACCAGGTCGGGGCGGTTCAGGTAGACATTCATCAGAGCCTCGTCGACGGCCTCGTCCACCTCGTTGGATTCATGACTGAGTGCCAGCATTCCGGCCGACACATTGTGATAGAACGTCAGCGGAGCGAACAGCCTGTAGGCCGAACCGCTGACCGAGTCAATTGGCTGTGCGGCACTGGCGCTGAGCGCACAGACAGCCGCGACTGTAAATAATTGTTTACGCATAATTCTGGGTGCAAAGGTACGAAAAAAATTTAAATGCCGTGCTGTCATTCGGATTTTTTTTGTACCTTTGCACCTTGATTTCTAATTAAGAATAAAAACAGAGAGAAAAAATGAACAGAGACACCGTCATCGGATTCATACTGATCGGCCTCGTGCTCATCGGCTTCACCTGGTACAACCAGCCCTCGGCCGAGCAGATAGAGGCCATGCGCAAGGAGGACAGCATTGCCGTTGTCAACCAGGAAAAAGCCAAGAAGCAGCAGGCCGAGGAAGCCGCCCGCAAGGCCCAGGCCGAAGAGGCAGCCAAGACCGACTCCACCAGTCTGTTCTACTCGGCTCTGAGCGGTCAGAACAGCGAGGTCGTCCTTAAAAATAATAAGGTGGAGCTCACCTTCTCGACCAAGGGCGGCACGCTGTCGAAGGCCGTCGTCAAGGGCTTTGCCGACAAGGACGGCAATCCCGACGTGACGCTCTTCGACACGAAGGACCAGCAGATGAACTTCCTCCTGGCCGGCAAGCAGGACAACATCATCACCCAGGACCTCTACTTCACCCCGTCGAATCAGACCGACTCGACCGTCACCATGACCGCACAGGCCACGGGCGGCGGCAGCATCGTCCTCGACTACCGCCTCGGGCCTGACCACCTGCTGCATTTCTCGCTGACGGCCAACGGCCTGAGCGGCACCTTCGCCCCCACCTACAAGGAGATGGACATCGAGTGGAGCGACCACAGCCGCCAGCAGGAGAAGGGCTTCTACTTTGAGAACCGCTATACCGGCCTCTTCTATAAGGAGGCCAACGACGGCTCGACCGACAACCTGTCGGAGACGGCCGACAAGCGCGAGACCGTCGACGAGCAGCTCGACTGGGTGGCCTTCCGCAACCAGTTCTTCAGCGTGGCCCTCGTCTCGAAGGACAACTTCGCCGGCGGCTCCCAGCTCAGCAGCATGCAGGACCAGAAGGAGTCGGGCTACCTGAAGCAGTTCGACGCCCGTCTGAAGACCGCCTTCGACCCCACCGGTCAGAAGCCCTCGGAATTTGAGATGTATATCGGCCCCAACGACTTCCGCCTCATCCGGGATGTCGAGAAGCAGAGCCTGTTTGGCAAGGACCTCGACCTCGAGCAGCTCGTCAACCTCGGCTGGTGGCTCTTCCGCCTCATCAACCGCTGGTTCACCCTCTACGTCTTCGACTGGCTGGCCTCATGGGGATTCCCGATGGGCATCGTGCTCATACTCATCACCCTGATACTCAAGGCCATCACCTACCCGATGGTGAAGAAGAGCTATATGTCGTCGGCCAAGATGCGCGTGCTGAAGCCGAAACTCGAAGAGGCCACCAAGCAGTACGACAAGCCCGAGGACCAGATGAAGAAGCAGCAGGCCATGATGCAGATGTACTCGCAGTACGGCGTATCGCCCCTGTCGGGCTGTCTGCCCATGCTCATCCAGATGCCTATCTGGATTGCCATGTTCTGGTTCGTGCCCAACGCCATCCAGCTGCGCGGACAGTCGTTCCTCTGGATGGAGGACCTGGCCACCTACGACCCCATCGTCTCGTGGAGCAGCCACATCTGGGGCATCGGCGACCACCTGTCGCTGTCGTGCCTGCTGTTCTGCGGCTCCAACATTCTCTATTCGTGGTTCACCATGCGCCAGCAGAGAGACCAGATGGTGGGCGCGCAGGCTGAGCAGATGAAGATGATGCAGTGGATGATGTACCTGATGCCGCTGATGTTCTTCTTCATGTTCAACGACTACTCCTCGGGGCTGAACTTCTACTACTTCGTCTCGCTGTTCTTCTCGTCGGTCATCATGTTCGTGCTCCGCAAGACCACCAACGATGAGAAGTTGCTGGCCATCCTCGAAGCCCGCTACAAGGAGAACAAGAACAACCCGAAGAAGACGAGCGGCCTGGCTGCCCGTCTCGAAGCCATGCAGAAGCAGGCCGAAGAGCTGCAGCGCCAGCGCAAGAACGATCACAGGTGAGTGTGACGTATGTTTTTTTGAAGAAAAGGGTGTCAGGGTGACAAAATGCCGATAAACACTGGGCCTGCACCCTGTTTTTGAGGGTGACAAGGGTGACAGGAGGGTGACAAGTCTTTCTAACAAAGGAAGCCGACGCCAACGAGCCTGTTGTCCGAATAGGGTTAAATTCTCGAGAGAATTGAACAGAAAGTAGGTGCCTAAGCGTCGGTTAAGACCGGGTTAAGCAACAATTCTCTTGAGAATTTACTTGACAGCACGGTCTCCCTCGGCAGTAGAAGCCTGACGGCCAGCTGGTTTAGCCTGTCTATGCCCATAGAGAGCTACTACGTTATTCTCTGCTACATCCTGTCACCCTGCTGTCACCCTTGTCACCCTCAAAAACAGGGTGCGAACCCAGTGTTTATCGGCATTCTGTCACCCTGACACCCTCAAACACAAAATTTCAAGAATAACATGCTACGTCAACCCCAGATTACCATTAGCTATTTTGTGACCGACATAGATTTATCTTTATCATTTTAGCTACATGCACAGCAGTTCTAACGCACGGGCCGCACGGACTGCTCGTCGACGCGGCTGCTGTTGCCACTGTAAGCGCGGTCCGATTTGAAGTACAATCCGAAGGCGTTGCTATTGCCGTTAGGCGTAGACGACAAGTAGTAGCCATAGCTTTCCACACTGAGGGACTCGCCCCCCGAGCGGTAGCCCGCAGCCGGCAGGTTACCGCCTGCAAGGTGGAACACTAATGACTGCGCCTCAATACCCAGCGGGGCAACGAGCAGGCACAGAGCCATCAGAAACTGCTTGAGATTCTTTTTCATGATGTTTGTCGTTTACGTTTGAGAATAAATTGTTTATCATTTGCGGACTGTGCAAGAAAAACGAAAAAAATAATCATGCAGTTTTTTTGCCTTTTGTTTGCGTTTTTACCTGTTTTGTTGTACCTTTGCACCAAAATGTGCAGAGAAATGAAAAGAATCACGACCATCGTTGCCGCTGCACTGGTACTTGTAGCCTGCGGCGCGCAGAAAGAGAACGACAAAGTGAACATCGAGAAACAAACCATTAAACTGGAGAACGACCAGATGACCCCCGAGGCCCTCTGGGCCATGAGCCGCATCGGCGGCTACCAGGCTTCGCCCGACGGGCAGCACATCGTCTTTCAGACGGGCTACTACAGCGTCGAGGAGGACAAGAGCCACCAGGTGCTCTGGGTGATGAACGCCGACGGCTCGGAGCAGCGCCAGCTGACCACCGACGCCGACAACGAGACCGACGCCCAGTGGCTCGATGACGGGACCATCGCCTTCCTGCGTGGCGGCGAAGTGTGGAAGATGAACCTCGACGGCGGCAGTCGCAAGCAGCTCTCGCAGACCGAGGGCAAGGTGGAGGGCTTCATGTTCTCGCCCGACCGCAAGAGGGTCATCATCCTGAAGAGCATCCCCTTCAACGAAATTATACAGAAGACCCCCGAAGACCTGCCCAAGGCCACAGGCCGCAAGATTACCGACCTCATGTACCGTCACTGGGACCACTACGTGGAGAGCATCCAGCACCCCTTCGTCTTCAGTGTGGGTGATGGCTTTGCCATCGCCGACGAGGGCAAGGACATCCTCGAGGGCGAGCCTTACGAGTGCCCGATGGAGCCCTTCGGCGGTATGGAGCAGCTGGCCTGGAGTCCCGATTCCAAGAAAATCGCCTTTACCTGCCGTACAGAGAAAGGACTGGCCTACAGCATCTCGACCGACAGCGACATCTTTCTTTACGATGTCGAAGCCGCCGACCTGTTCAACTATGAGTTTACGCAGAACCTCTGCAAGCCCCACCATGAATTTGGAAGCAAGCTGGAAGACGCCGTACCCTTCCACGGAAACATCGACCCCACCAAGACGCTCAAGAACCAGCCCATCAATCAAAAGAACAAAGACTGCAACGTCGGCTACGACACCAACCCCAAGTTCTCGCCCGACGGACGCTACGTGGCCTGGCTCTCCATGGAGCGCAACGGCTACGAGTCAGACCGCCAGCGCCTGTGTGTCTACGACCTGCAGCAGCAGACCAAGACCTACGTCACCGAGTCGTTCGACTCCAACGTCGACGACTTCTGCTGGTCGCCCGACGCTAATACCTTATATTATATAGGTGTATGGCACGCTACCGAGAACCTCTATAAGACCAACCTGCAGGGCGAGGTCAGGCAGCTTACAGGCGACTGGGCCGACTTCGGCTCACTGCAGATGCTGGGCGGCAAGACCCTGCTGGCCGAGCGACACAGTTTCCTGGCACCCGCCGACCTCTACACCGTCAACCTCGGCGACAGCATCGCCGACACGAAGGTAGCACAGATTACCGAGGTGAACAAGGAGATTCTCGACCAGTTAGGCAAGCCCACCGTCGACCAGCGCTGGGTGACGACCACCGACGGCCAGCAGATGCTGTACTGGATCATCCAGCCGCCACACTTCGACCCGAACAAGAAGTACCCCACCCTACTCTTCTGCGAAGGCGGCCCGCAAAGCCCCGTCTCACAGTTCTGGAGCTACCGCTGGAACTTCTTCATCATGGCCTCGCAGGGCTACGTCATCATTGCACCCAACCGCCGCGGACTGCCCGGCTTCGGACAGGAGTGGCTTGAGGAAATCTCGGGCGACTGGACGGGCCAGTGCATGAAGGACTACATGACGGCCATCGACGATGCCGCCGCCAACCTGCCCTATGTCGACAAGGACCGCCTCGGTGCCGTCGGTGCCTCGTTCGGCGGATTCTCCGTCTACTATCTGGCCGGCCATCACGAGGGCCGATTCAAGTGCTTCATTGCCCACGACGGCGCGTTCAACCTTGAGGCCATGTACACCGAGACCGAAGAAAACTGGTTCTCAAACTGGGAGTACGACGATGCCTACTGGAACAAGGACCAGACGGCCCGCGCCCGCCGCACCTACGACAACTCGCCCCACCGCTTCGTCGACAAGTGGGACACGCCCATCCTCTGCATCCACGGCGAGAAGGACTACCGCATCAACGCCACGCAGGGTATGTCGGCCTTCAACGCCGCCCGTATGCGGGGCATCGAGGCCGAGCTGCTCCTCTTCCCCGACGAGAACCACTGGGTGCTGAAGCCCCAGAACGGCATCCTCTGGCAGCGCACGTACTTCGAGTGGCTGGCCCGCTGGCTGAAGGAATAATCCGCGAAGCATCGAAACATCGAAGCCTCGAAACATCGAAGCCTCGAAACATCGAAGCATCGAAACATCGAAACATCGAAACATCGAAGCATCGAAAAACCGAAACATCGAAACAACGAAACAACGAAACAACGAAATAACGAAAAAAATGGCAACAACAATTCAAAAGACACTGCGCGACAGCGCAGCCATGCGCTGGACGGCGCTGCTACTGTTGGCACTGGCCATGTTCTGTGCCTACATCTTCATGGACATCCTCTCACCCATCAAGGACCTCATGCAGGAGACACGCGGATGGGACTCAACGGCCTTCGGCACAATGCAAGGCTCGGAGGTTTTCCTCAACGTCTTCGCCTTCTTCCTCATCTTCGCCGGCATCATCCTCGACAAGATGGGAGTCCGCTTCACCGCCGTCCTCTCGGCAGCCGTCATGCTCATCGGGGCCCTCGTCAAGTGGTACGCCGTGAGCGAGGGATTCATGGGCAGCTCGCTCGAGACGTGGTTCACCAACAACCTGAACTACATACCGCTGTTCGACGAGCTGGGCGTCTCGCCCTTCTATGAGGGGATGCCCGCCTCGGCCAAGTTTGCCGCCTGCGGCTTCATGATCTTCGGCTGCGGCTGCGAGATGGCAGGCATCACCGTCAGCCGCGGTATCGTGAAGTGGTTCAAGGGCCGCGAGATGGCTCTCGCCATGGGCTCGGAGATGGCACTGGCACGCCTCGGCGTAGCCACCTGCATGATCTTCTCGCCCTTCTTCGCCCGCCTCGGCGGTCATGTCAGCGTTACGCGCTCGGTGGCCTTCGGCGTAGTGCTCATGTGCATTGCCCTCATGATGACCATCGTCTACTTCTTCATGGACCGCAAGCTCGACGCACAGACGGGCGAGGCCGAAGAGAAGGACGACCCCTTCAAGGTCAGCGACATCGGGCGGATTCTCAGCGACGCCGGCTTCTGGCTCGTCGCCCTGCTCTGCGTCCTCTACTATTCGGCCATCTTCCCCTTCCAGAAGTACGCCGTCAACATGCTGCAGTGCAACCTGACGCTCACGCCACCAGCCGCCGACTCGTTCTGGGCACAGCCCGACGTCACCATCGTCCAGTACGTCATCATGCTCATCGTCGCAGCAACCGGCTTCGCCAGCAACTTCCAGAAGAAGGTCAACCTGCGCATCTTCCTGCTCGGATTCTCTGTCGGCGCACTCATCGTCTACTGCTACATGGGCTATATGCGCCAGTCGGCTGAGAGCATCTTCGCCGTCTTCCCACTGCTGGCCGTGCTCATCACGCCCATCCTCGGCTCCTATCTCGACCACCACGGCAAGGCAGCCTCGATGCTCGTACTCGGCTCGCTGCTCCTCATCGGCTGCCACCTGACGTTTGCCTTCGTCCTGCCAGCCTTTAAGGACAGCCCCGTCGGCGGCATCACCATTGCCTACGCCACCATCCTCGTGCTCGGAGCATCTTTCTCGCTCGTGCCCGCCTCGCTCTGGCCCTCAGTGCCTAAGCTCGTCGACCAGAAGGTCATCGGCTCAGCCTACGCACTCATCTTCTGGATCCAGAACATCGGACTATGGCTCTTCCCCCTGCTTATCGGCAAGGTGCTCGACCAGACTAACCCCGGCGTCACCGACCCCACGCAGTTTGACTATACCGCCCCGCTCGTCATGCTCGCCTGCCTCGGCGTGGCCGCCCTCATTCTGGGCCTCGTGCTGAAAGTCGTCGACCGCAAGAAGGGCATCGGACTGGAACTTCCTAACATCAAGAACTAAGTAATATGAGCAACACCAGACATTATTTCTTTGCAGCCGTCCTCACACTCTGCTGCATGGCAAACACAGGCTGCCGCGAGAGCGAGATCAACAGTCAGGCTGTAACCCCCACTGAGGACACCAGCCAGTTTGTAAACCTTACCGACGCCGTTCCCGATGCCATCCTCGAGATACGCTACTTCGGAACATACAACTTCGTTGGCTCACGCATCGACGGCTATCTCGAGCCGACGGCACTGCTCACACGAGTGGCTGCCGACAGCCTGCGCGCCGTCAGCGACGACGTCAACGCGCTGGGCTACCGACTGAAAATCTACGATGCCTACCGCCCGCAGAAGGCCGTCGACCACTTCGTGCGCTGGGCTGCCGACCTCACCGACACGCTCATGAAGCAATACTTCTATCCTGATCTCGACAAGAGCGTGCTCTTCGAGCAGGAGTACATCTACGAACGCAGCGGACACACACGCGGCTCCACCGTCGACCTGACACTCTTCGACATGACCACCGAGAAGGAGCTTGACATGGGCGGCACCTTCGACTGGTTCGGCACTGAGAGCCACCCCGACTTCTGCGGCAATCCGGAGACGGGACTGTTCACGGGCGACAACAGCAAAAGCGCTGCCGGACGCACCATCACGGCCGAACAGTTCGCCAACCGCATGATCCTCCGACAGGCCATGCTACGTCACGGCTTCAAGCCGCTCGACTCGGAGTGGTGGCACTTCACGCTGAAGGACGAGCCATTCCCCGACACCTACTTCAACTTCCCCGTCAGACAACTCTAACAAGTATCTCTTTATGAAAATAGGATTCGACAACGAGAAGTATCTGAAAATTCAGTCTGAGCACATACGCGAGCGCATTGCGCAGTTCGACGGAAAACTCTATCTGGAGCTCGGAGGCAAGCTGTTCGACGACAACCATGCTTCGCGCGTTCTTCCAGGCTTCAAGCCCGACTCCAAGCTACGTATGCTTGCACAGCTCCGCGACTCCATCGAAATCGTCATCGTCGTCAGCGCCGAGGACATCGAGAAGAACAAGGTGCGCGCCGACCTCGGCATCACCTACGACGAAGACGTGCTCAGGCTCCGCGACGAGTTCATGAACCGCGACTTCATGGTGGGCTCCGTCGTCATCACTCACTACGACGGACAGCACGCCGCCGACCAGTTCCGCCACCGCCTGGAGCGACTCGGCATACGCTCATACATTCACTACCCCATCGACGGATACCCACACAACGTCGACCTGATTGCCTCCGACGAGGGCTTCGGCAAGAACGACTACGTCGAGACCACCCGCCCCCTCGTCATCGTCACTGCGCCAGGCCCAGGCAGCGGAAAGATGGCCACATGCCTCTCGCAGCTCTACAATGAGAACAAGCGCGGCGTACGCGCCGGCTATGCCAAGTTCGAGACCTTCCCCGTCTGGAACCTACCACTGAAGCACCCCGTCAACATTGCCTACGAGGCGGCAACGGCCGACCTCAACGACGTCAACATGATCGACCCCTTCCACCTCGAGGCTTACGGCAAGACTGCCATCAACTACAACCGCGACATCGAGATCTTCCCCGTCCTGAACGCACTCTTCGAGGGCATCTACGGTGAGAACCCCTACAAATCGCCCACCGACATGGGCGTCAACATGGTGGGATTCTGCATCAGCGACGACGAGGTGTGCTGCAATGCCAGCCGAAACGAGATCATACGCCGATTCTACGACGCCACCAACAAGATGGCCTACGGAGCCGACAACGAGAGCGAGATCAGCAAGATACGACTGCTCTTCAACCAGGCCAAGATCAGCACCGCATTCCGGCGCACCACCACCGCGGCCTACGAGAAGAAGATTGAGAGCGGACACACGGCAGCAGCCATCGAGCTGGACGACGGCACCATCATCACTGCCAAGTCGTCGCCCCTCCTCGGCTGCAGCGCAGCCCTCCTGCTGAACGCCACGAAGCACCTGGCTGGCATCGACCACGAGACGAAGCTCATACCGCAGAGCCTCATTGAGCCGGTGCAGAAGACGAAGACCGAATACCTCGGAGCCGGCAACCCGCGACTCCACACCGACGAGGTGCTCGTGGCCCTCAGCGTTCTCTCTGAGCACGACGAGCTGTGCCGGCGCGCACTCGAGCAGCTCCCAAGCCTGCGGGGCTGCCAGATCCACTCCACGGTGATGCTCTCCGAGGTCGACCGCAAGATCTTCAAGAAGCTGGGATGCGGACTCACCTGCGACCCCGTGAAGAAGAAGTAACGCCCCATCGGTTTGTCTGATACAACATATCGAACATCCTGATTACGAATCGCAATATTTATCCTACACTACCGACAAATCATACAATTCGGCTATGGCAACGAAACGGAAATACGGCATCGGACTACAGTGGTTCCCCGACTTCAGGAAGAACGGGGCAGTGTATGTTGACAAGACGGCATACGTCTATAAGCTGGCGCACCACGGCGGAAAGAACTACTTCCTGAGCCGTCCGCGGCGCTTCGGCAAGAGCCTCCTCGTGAGCACCCTCCACGCCTACTTCGAAGGCCGCAAGGAGCTATTCGAGGGA
>CAJOLE010000016.1 GCA_905235325.1 uncultured Prevotella sp.
TTCGTTCATAGTCTTCTCCGGGTCAGTTCCTGATAATGATGCGTAATTGATAAGAAAGTTGTTTCATTCTGGTTTTCTGTTTTTACGCTATCTAATTCGATTCGGTACAAAGGTAGGAAAATAATTTGGAATCTCCAAACAATTTAGCAGAAAAATCGACATCCGCCACCGTCAAGCCATCGTCTTTTTGAACCATTGCTCAAACAGGGGGTCGGTCAGGTAGTAGCCCTCCTCCGTCATTTCGAGAATCTCGCGCTCTATGAGAGCCTTCGTCAGTTTTGCCAGATTAGAACGGCTACCGAGCGGGAACTGCGATGCCACCTCGCGCTTGCCGAAGTCATTGTGATAGCCCTGACAGACGGCACGGATAAGATTCAGCTGATAAGCCGTCAGTCTGGCCGTCTGTTCGACAAACAGCGGACTCACCTGCGCCATCGTCGCCGCGTAGCCTTCCCTAAAATCCTCGTCCGTCACGCTGTCGCCGGCAACAGCCAGCACGTTCCAGGCCAACTGCTGTACGTAAGACGAATAGTTGTTGACGGTCGTACAGATCTTCTCAGCCAGGTCATCTGAGATGTCCTTCCCTGCATCGCGAAAACGGCTGACGATAAAGGGCACCCATTTCTCAGTCGGAATAGCCTTCAGAAAGAACATATCGCCAAACTGGTAAAACGGCATCTTACGGCTATAGAACAGCTCCGTCATCATGTGCCGCTTGCTGCCAAACAGGCAGTAGGAGGTCTGCCGATGATGCTGCCAGACGCTGCGGATGGTTTTCTGGATATTCATGGAGCCTGGCATATCGCCAATCTGCTGGAATTCATCTATACACACGACGATTTGCACGCCCCGCTTCAGAGCTATGCGTTCAGGCAGATTCAGCAATTCCTCCGGTGTATTGGCTTTAGCATTGACTCCTAACGACAGTGCGTACTCCGTCCCTGACTCAGGACTGTAGGTAATCTTGGGGTTGATGCTCATGATAAACTCTTTGGCATTAGCTATCATCTGCTCCATCTTGGTCGTTGTAGCCTGGATAACGGACGATGCAAACTTCTCGTAGAAGTCATATTCCGTCCGACAGCGGTAGATGTCCATATAGACAACTATTCGCTCCTGGTTCTCCACAATTCCCTTCACTTTCCTTACCAATGAGGTTTTCCCCATCCGCCTCGGAGAAATCAGAATAGAGTTGATTCCATTCTCGAAGTTCAGCTGTAGGCGTTTGGTCTCTAATTCTCTGTCGGTGAAGTTCTTACCCTCTACCGACATCCCATAAATGAATGGTTTATCCATATCCGATATATTTTGTTGGCACAAAGATACGAACAATTCCGAAACAAAACAAATTGGTGTTACACCAAATGGTAAACATTATGGAAATTTAACTAACAAGCTGACATTTACGCAGATGCGGAGCGGCAAGAAATGTTCACCAACTGGTGTAACAAGTGGTGAACATACTGCCCAAGACTATTGGCGGCCTGCTTCGTCTGGCTCCCTAAACTGAGCCGAGGCAGGACTTGAATAACCGTAAGAATAACCGTAAGACAGCTGTAACCAAAGAAAAAAACAAAAAAAATTTCAGTTATTGGGAAAAATACCGTAATTTTGTAGCCCGATAGCAACTGTCTATACAATGATGAGAAAGATTTTCATACTGGCGCTTGTAGCAAGCGGAGCCTTGGCAGCAAGGCCGGCACTGGCACAAAACGAACCGTTCAAGCACTTAGACCTGAGCCTGACAGCAGGTTCGACGGGTATCGGCTTCGACCTGAGCACCCCCATCGGCGACTACGTCAAGCTGCGTACCGGCCTGAGCATCATGCCGAGGGTTGAACTGCCAACGTCGTTCAAGTTGCAGGTCGGCGATTCCTTGGAGACGAGCAAGTCGAAGTTTGAGCACCTCTCGGAACGGCTCTCGGCCATCACGGGCAAGAAGGTGGAGCCGAAGGCCGACATGATACGTGAGCCCCGATTCTGGAACTGGAACCTGCTGGTCGACGTCTATCCGTTCCGCGACAACAAGCACTGGCGGTTCACGGCTGGCTTCTACTGGGGCAACAAGACGATTGGCGTGACCTACAACACTGCGGAGTGCGTGACCACACTGATGGCCGTGAATATGTATAACAGTTTGTACGAGAAGCTGCACGGCAAGACGCGAAAGGAACTGATGGACGTAAAGCTGATTGACCTGGGCGAAGGCTTCGAGGACATCGCCACCGACCCGGATTTGCTGATAAGGCTTCAGAGGAGCATGGACTACTATGGCCGCATGGGCGTGAACATGGGAAAGTTCAGCCACGACATCAAGGACGAGGAGGGCAACGTGATACACAAGGAGGGCGACATCTATATGCTGGAGCCGAACGACGAGAGCATGGTGAAGGCCGAGATGTATGCCAACAACTTCAAGCCCTACTTAGGCTTCGGCTACGAGGGACGGCTCGTGAAGGGCGACGACCGCTACCTCATCTCGTTCGACTGCGGCGCCATGTTCTGGGGCGGCACGCCGCGCATCATTACCCACGACGGCACTGACCTGACGCACGACGTTGACGACATTCCCGGCGGCGTGGGCAGCGACGTCCGGCTGATTGGGGCGCTGAAGGTCTATCCGGTTCTGAACGTCAGGCTGACGCGGAAACTGTTCTGAAGAGGGCTTCCATAAGGAGGAGGCTGTATCAGAAGAAGAAGGAGAAGAAGGAAACAAAGATTAAAAGATTAAGAAGATGTCCTGTTCCTCCGCGAACCAGACAAGCAGAAAATCTTTCTAAACCTTTTAATCTTTGTTTTCTTTATACGCTCGATAAAGAGTATCATTTCACGACGACCTTTCGACCGTTCACGACGTAGACGCCCTTTCGGAGCAAGCCGAGCGAGCGAGCGTCGGACAGCACGCGCTTGCCGTAGATGTCGTACACAGCAAAGGTGCCGTCGGCAGCAGCCTTAACGCCGTTCACGGCCGAGACGGTGTTCACAGTCAGTTTCCCACCGACATAGTCGAACTGGTAGTTGTCAGCAAAGCCACCGCTGACGGTAATATCGTATTCGCCGGCAGGGCTGTCCTTGGTGGCGGTAGTCGTAGCCGTGGGTTTCACCTTCAGCACCGACTCGTTTTCGCCATTCTTGAAGCCCTTGTAGGTGATTACAAACGCCGGGTTGTCCTCGCCCTCGTCCCTGACAGCATCGGCAACGGTGACGGTCAGCTCGGCGGGAGTGATGGTAAGCACGCCGTCAGCCAACGTGGTGAAGCCGTTGGTCACCGAGCCCTTGGCCACCTTGATGGGATACCGGCCCACGGGCGACGCCGCCGTAGCCACGCACGACAGCCCCGGCTCGCCCTTCAGCGCAGCACCCTCCGTCGTGAACTCAAACGCGGGGTTGGGCTCACCGTAGGCGCGGGTATAGCTCTTGGCGGTGATGGTCACAGCCTCGGCCAGCATCTGGTTGTATTCTGCCTCGGTCAGCACCCTAAGTGTTTCCGGGGTGCCGGTGGCAACAGTCAGATAGGCGGTGTTAGCAGGAACATACTTCAAGTCAGACTGCCGCACAAAAGCCAGCGAGCCATCGGCCGACTTGCCTAAGACGCGCATGGTAACGGCATTATAGGTCAGGACATTGGTGTGCTTCCCGGCATCGGGATTGCAGAAATACTGTCCCTTCAACAGGTTGTCGGCAGGACCGCTGCCGTTGAGGTGCAGCAGATTCAGCTTGTTGTTGGCAGGCTGGGCCGACGAGCACTTCACGATAAGCGGCGTACCCGGAGCCACCGTCCCCTCGACCTCCTTGACGATGACGCACCCATGGGCCGCATCGACCTTCGTCACGTAGTAAGCCTTCATCCCCGACGTGGCGAACGAGAATGCGAACGACACATAGAACGACTTGTAGAAGCTGTCGCCGACAGCAATGTCAGGAGATATTCCGAAATAATAGCCATCGGTGCTCTTGACGGGATTGACATACCAGTATCGCGAATCCGGGGAGTTGGTACACACCGAGCCATAGATCTTCTCTTCTGGGTCCATCATCCAGTTAGGTATGACATCGCACAAGTACTTCGTCATGCCGCTCTCAGTGGCATAGGCGGCGTATGTGCCATCCTCAAGGTCGAGCACCATCAGTTCGCGGCCAATCATGTCGTAGGTGTCCATCCCCTGACTCTGAAGGTCGTAGCCCTTAGTCATCTTCTTGATATAGACGACAGAGGCCGGGTCAGAGACGACACGCTCGAAGCCCTGAACGGTGCGTAGAGCGTTCAGGTCGGCATCTGTGGTCTGAGCATTGACGCTGCCACGGTTATCGACAACGGTGATGAAACGCTTGGTGTTCTCGTTCTGCACACGGTAGAATCCGTCGCCGTTAAGTTGGGCATAGGCAGAGACGGCACAGACGACAGTCGTGAGCAGTAGTTTTATTCTCTTCATACTTTAAACCAAAAACTGACCTTACTACTATGCGTCAGCAGGCAACATAGAAGTAAGGTCAGCCGTAATTGATTATTTCCTATTACTCTGCAATACAGATAGAAACACGGTTCTTATCGTTCTCAGCGAACGGCTGCACACGAGCACCCTTAGAATCGTAAGAGATACGGCTCTCGGAAATGCCATAGGTCGTCTTCAGAGCCTTGACGACGGCATCGGCACGCTGGGCGGCCAGACGGTCGTTAATCTTGTCGTTACCAGTACCGGCATCAGCATAGCCCGTCACGATAACCTTGGCAGCAGGATACTTGTTCATGTACTCCACGATGTCCTTGACCTTCTGCTCCTCGGTATTTCTGATCTTGGAAGAGTTGATGGTGAAGAACACGTCGCGGCGGAGAGGCTCAATCTTTTCTTCCGTAACAGCAGGTGTAACGGGAACCTCAACACGCTTCTCCACAATCTTCTCGACATAGCGGATCTCAGGCTCGGGAGCCGGAGTGAAGCGGGTGGTGTGGGTGGAGCCAAGATTGATCTTCAAGCCTGCGAGGGCATTGAAATACCAGTCGGCGTTCTCAGCCTTCTTGGAATTGTAGCGGTCGCTCAGCAAGTTAGCATTCACCTCGAGACCGACAGAGACCTTGTCGCTGATGCGGAAGTCGCCAGTCAGACCGGCACGGCCGGTGACACGTACCTTGGTGCCGTCCCAGACGTACTCCATGTTCTGCTCGCGGTCGGCAGCAGGGAGGTAGCCGCCACAGGCGGCAATGTAGTCGTTCTTAACCTTTTCGGCATCGTCATTGCTGAAGCCGATGTTGGCACCGACGCCGATGAAAGCGCCGAGGCTGAACACGCGGTTGGGGTTGAACCCGGCAAGCATGTTCGAGAGGTTAAAGGTCAGATCGAGTGAGGGAGCAACATACTTCCACTTCCAGCTCTCTTCGAAGTTGCCTGCGCCGAAATCCTTGTTGCTGATGCCGGCCTTGCTCTGCCAGGCATTCACAGACAGGCGGGCACCAATTGCCGATGAGAAGTTGTAGCCAAGGGCAGCCTGTACATTATAGGAAATAAGATCCTGGAAATCAATCTCGCCCAGCGTATACTGTGCACCTACCGGCTGCAGCTGGATATACATGTGCGGATTGAAAACATATTCAGTCGTGCCCTTTGGCTCCTGGGCAGATGCAGAAAGCACGCCCAGGACCATCAGACTCGACAATATTGTCTTCTTCATATTCATTTTATCTACTCTTTTTTAGAATTCAACATAGAACTTCTTAATCATCACAACACCGAGGAAGTCAACGGCAGTATAGGTAAGCTCGTAGACCTTGCCTTTCTCACCCTTGAACGAGCTGTTCTGCAGGCCGTCGACGACCTGGAACATATTCTCGCCTGCGTTGGCAGCAGCAGCCAGCAGCTTGGCCTGGGGCAGGTTCAGCTCTGCCTTCGTCTTGGCATCGTAGACGTTGGTCACGGCCACAAACTTCTTATAGATAGGAGCGAAGTACTGCATGGAGTAGGTGGTGGGGATAAGCGTGATGTCGCTGCTCTCCGACTTGGTGGGGTGAGCCAGTTCGCGGCTGAGCAGAGCCAGCTTGTTGTCCACCTGACCGAACATCGTGATGTAGAGCGAACGGTGAGCGTTGTTCATGACGCGCAGGATGTGGTTCTCAAGACGGGTCAGATACTTGTCGATAGCAGCGTAGGCGCTGTTCTTGGTATCGTCGATGTAGGTCTGGAAGTTGTTGGTCTCCTTCACTTCGTTGAAGAACTCGGCCAGCTTCTGGTCAACCTCGCTGCCGGCACCATAGCGCTCGTTGATGGCATCAACCAGCTCCTGGATGGTCTCGGTAGCATCGCCATAGACATCGTTGATGGCGCAGTCGATGGTCACGGTCTCGCCGCCGGCAGTCTTGCCAGCCAGCTCGCCGGTGACCTTCACCAGGATCTTGCCGTCAGCATTGACGGTGATGTCGTCGCCGAACTCAATGCTCTTGAACGAGAACTCATACTTCGTGAAGTCGGGGATAGAAACTTCCAGCTCGTCGAGAATGTTATTGATGATAGCGCGCATACGGCCGAAGCCCTCGACGTGCTTGAAGGTCTCATCCTTCATGAACGCGAACGAGAGGGGCTTGATGGCCACGGTAGCGAGATTGTACTGCGAGAAGATGTCGTGAGTCTGCCCGTTGGTCTGGTCGGTCCAAGATGCCTTCAGGCCGTAAGCGGGAATATTGTTGTCCAGACTGTTCATCACTTTTGCAGCAGCGTCGGCAAGAGAGATGCGGGTGCGCTCGTCGAGCACTTCCTTAATAGCGTCCTTGATGCCTTCGAAGTCAACAACGACCTTGGCCTTGTCGATATCCTCAACATTGAGGGTAGCCTTGGCAGAATAGAATCCGTTCTCAACCGAGCGGGTGTTGCGATAAACGCCGTAGTTCAGCTCAACATCCGAGGGCTCCAGGGGACTCAGCGTAATCGGGGACTCGTTCTGGGCACTGCTCTCAAGTTCCAGAATCTGACCTGTGAAGTTGACGCTGTTGGGGTTGATGGTCACATAGACGGTACCGGCATTACCGGTGGTCACGCCGTTGACGTCGCCCACGAAGCGCTCATCCTGCTTGGTGAAGTAGCCCTTGATATCCTTCAGGCTGCCAATACCCATCACTTCGAAGCTACGCGGTGTCCAGAAGTCGATGTCGGAAGCCGTCAGATAATACTTGGCATCCCTGGCGGGGAACTCAATGCCATTGTCAGCCTGGCCATAGTAAGCAGCAAGCAGATACTGGTTGATGCCGAACGGGGTGTTGATATAGCCGAGGACGGGATTCTCCGTCGTCTGGGCAATAATGCCGGTAATCATCGAAGTCAGGTCGCCCTTAATCTTCACCAGTTCAGAGTCAAGCGCCTGAATGAGAGCGTTGAGATCGCTCAGAGCAGAGGCAATCACACCGAGTGCAGCCTGGAACTCATCCTCCGTCACCAGCGTCTTGACAGCCTCCTGCAGCTCGCCGACAGTCTTCTCAACAGCACCAATCTTGCCAGCGTTCTCCTCAGCCTTGGTCATAGCATTCTGAGCCAGCTCTTGAGCCTTGCCGGCAGCATCCTTGGCCTCGTTCACCAGCTTGGTGATCTCGTCCTTCTTCATATAATTCTCCTCGATGGTCTGCAGACGGCCAAGCACGTCCTGATCCACCAGCGGCTTCAGGGCCTCGATGGTCGCTTTGTTGGCATTGATCCAAGCCTCGTTGGTCTCGGCTTTGGCCAGAGCGTTGGCGGCCTTCGTGTTGACCTCAGTCAACTTCTCGTCCCAACCGGTAATGAGCGACTCAAGGTTGCTAATCTTGTTGTTGATTTCGGTAAAGTCGCAATCGCACTTTCCACCATTCTTAGCCAGCTCCAAAGCCTCATCGGCAACGGCCTTCACATTGATGATCGTCGTATTCAGCTCGTTGATCTGCTCAACGATGGACTTCTCGCCAAGATCGCCCAACTTGGCATTAATCCCATTAACGAGACCCTGCAGCTGCTCAATAGCAACCTTGTTTGCTGACACCTGGTCCAGATAGCTCTGGATGGCGCCCTGCGTCAGATAAGTCTCAGAGGCTTCCTTCTTGGTAAGGTAGTTCTCTGCCTCGAGCTTGGTCAGATACTTTGAGAGATCACACTCGCATGAGTTGATAGCATCGACAGTTGCCTTCAGGTTATCAACCTGCGTCTGCAGAGCCTGGCGCAGACTTGCCTCCTTGGCAATTTCGCTCCTCAGCTCCGTGTTAAGATCCTCATTGTAGTCCTTACAGGACACTAATGAACCCACTGATGGTGCGACTACAGCCATCATGAGCAACGCGTTAACAATTTTTTTCTTCATTAGAACTAAAAAATATTATAATTAAACATGTTTATTCTTATAAATTAGGTATATACCACAATATAACTGTTGGAATTCTTGTCACACGACAACACTATAATCCCATTTTCCCGTGCAAAATTAAGAAAAATTTCAGAACCGACAAAGAAAAAGCGTTTTTTTTATCTGCTGATTATCATTTTTTTTGATTTACGGGCCAAAAAGCATTTAACGAGAAAAAAAAAGAGGGAAAGTATTGGCCGAATAAAAAAAAAGTCGTACCTTTGCAGCCCGAAATTATCATATAACAAATAAGAAACAATAAAATGAAAAAAGGAATTCATCCAGAAAACTATCGCCCCGTCGTGTTCCGTGACATGTCCAACGGCGATATGTTCCTTACGAAGTCTACAGCAAAGACCAATGACACAGTAGAATTCGAAGGTGAAACTTACCCAGTGGTAAAAGTCGAAATCTCAAGCACCTCTCACCCGTTCTATACCGGTAAGAGCAAGCTCGTTGACACGGCCGGTCGCGTCGATAAGTTCATGAGCCGCTACGGTAAGGCTGCGAAGAAATAAGATATTTCACACTGAAGAGAATCTATAAGAAGTGCGTTCGTGGTAGTTGCATATACCCCGGCGCATTTCTTTTTTTTGTGAAATTTCCGTAAAAGCTTTGGCCGTAACGGGGAAAATGCCTAAATTTGCGGTTGAAATCAAAATAGGTTCATCAATTACAAAAACAAAACAATGAAAACAGTTTATGAATTTACTGTCAAGGACAGGAAAGGCAAGGACGTATCGCTCAAGGAGTATGCTAACGAAGTGCTGCTGATTGTCAACACGGCAACGAAGTGCGGTTTCACCCCGCAGTACGACGACCTGGAGGCTCTCTACAAGAAGTATCATGCTGAGGGATTCGAGATTCTCGACTTCCCCTGCAACCAGTTCGGGCAACAGGCTCCCGGCACCGACGAGAGCATCCATGAGTTCTGCAAGCTGACCTTTGGCACCGACTTCCCCCGCTTCAAGAAGATCAAGGTGAACGGCGACGATGCCGACCCGCTCTTCAAGTTCCTGCAGCAGGAGCGAGGCTTTGCCGGCTGGGACATGGAGCACCCCATCGCCCATATTCTGGATGATATGCTGTCGAAGGCCGACGCCGACTACCAGCAGAAACCCGACATCAAGTGGAACTTCACCAAGTTCCTCATCAACAAGAAGGGTCAGGTGGTTGCACGCTTCGAGCCGACAGAGAAGATTGAGAACATAGCCAAGCAGATTGAGGAACTCCTGAAGTGAAAAGTGACATGCAACATACCAAATGCCTAATCATTGGCAGCGGCCCCGCTGGGTACACCGCTGCCATTTATGCTTCCCGCGCCAACCTCAGCCCCATTGAGTACTGCGGGATGCAGCCCGGCGGCCAGCTGACGCAGACCACCGAGGTAGAGAACTTCCCCGGCTACCCGCAGGGTGTCGACGGAAACCAGATGATGATGGATCTGCGCGAGCAGGCCGAGCGCTTCGGCACCGACATCCGCGACGGCGAGATTGTAAAGGCAGACTTCTCGAAGGCGCCTTACGTCTGCACCGCCGACGACGGCACCGAGATTGCCGCCGATACCGTCATCATAGCCACCGGGGCCTCCGCCAAGTACTTAGGGCTCGACGACGAGCGCAAGTACAACGGCCAGGGCGTGTCGGCCTGTGCTACGTGCGACGGCTTTTTCTACCGCAAGAAGACGGTGGCCGTCGTCGGCGGCGGCGACACGGCCTGCGAAGACGCCCTTTACCTGGCAGGTCTTGCCAAGAAGGTCTATCTTATTGTGCGCAAACCATTCCTCCGTGCCTCGCAGGTCATGCAGCAGCGGGTCAGGGAGCGCGAGAATATTGAGATTCTGTTCGAGCACAACACGCTCGGCCTGTTCGGCGAGAACGGCGTGGAAGGCGCACACCTCGTCAAGCGTAAGGGTGAGCCCGACGAAGAGCTGGTAGACATTCAGATTGACGGTTTCTTCTTGGCCATCGGCCACAACCCAAACACGGGCATCTTCCGCGAGTGGCTCGACACCGACGAGACCGGCTACTTCAAGAAGATCGACGGCACGCCGCGCACCAAGCTGCCAGGCATCTTCGTTGCCGGCGACTGTGCCGACCCGGTCTACCGTCAGGCCATCTCAGCAGCAGGCAGCGGCTGTCAGGCTGCCATCGAGGCCGAGCGGTTCCTGCTGAACCATGCTTGAAAACATTTCAGACAACCGAAAAACAAAGAAAGCCCCGCTTCACAGCGAGGCTTTTCTTCTTCTTAAAAACTAAATTAATCAACCATAAACCTTAACCATTAAAAATCTTTTCGGCTGCAAATGTACGAAAATAATCATAAAAGTCCATTATGTTTCGCGTTATTTGATGCCGAGAGGGCTTTGATTTAACTTTTTTTACCCAAAACGTGCCCATTTCGCCCGGTATTGAGACAAATACGAAACATTTATAGCGAAACGAGAAAGAGGAATCAAGAAAATATTTTATGGCGAGAACTGACCCAAAGTCCCACGAACGTGAGCAGTCCGTTGAGCATCAGCAGCTCGTAGCCGAAATGATAGTCCCACTGCGCCCGTGCCAGGACATCGGCACCAAGACAAAGCAGGGGCGAAGCCACACAGACGCATGGCACCCAGCGGTCAGCCGGATGCCGCCGCGTGAGCAGACCGAAGGCGAACAGTCCGAGCAGCGGGCCGTAGGTATAGCCGACCATCGTATAGATGGCATCGATGAGCGAGTTGCTGCCGACATAGCGGAACAGGATGATGAACATCGCGAAGACCAGGCACATCAGTACATGGACCCGCCGCCGCAACCGCACGTCGGCCGGCTGCCGGCGCACGTCGACGCAGAAGCTCGTGGTCATCGACGTCAGCGCGGAGTCGGCGGTTGAGAAGGAGGCAGCGACGATGCCGAGCACGAAGATGGCCGGAATGGCGGCTGAGTCGCCGTCCACGAGGAAGTTGCGGACGTAGGTGGGCAGTAGTGCGTCGCCGTTGGCGCCCGAGGTGGCGGGCAGCATGGTGAGCAGCACGCCGAGCGAGAGGAAGAGCAGGTTGACCGGGACGAAGGCCACGCCGTAGCAGCACATATCCTTCTGTGCCTCGCGCAGCGTCTTGCAGGTCAGGTTCTTCTGCATCATGTCCTGGTCAAGACCCGTCATGACGACGACGATGAACACGCCGCTGAGGAACTGCTTCCAGAAGTTGCGGGGCGACACCCAGTCGTCCATCACGAAGACGCGGCTCATCGGGCTGTCGGCCACGGCCTGCACAGCGTCGGCGGCCGACAGGCCGAGATCGCCCACCACCTTATATATAATAAATAGGAGGGCGGTGAGCAGACAGACGGTCTGCACGGTGTCGGTGGCGACGAGCGTCTTGATGCCTCCCCGGTTGGTGTAGAGCCAGATGAGCAGCACCAGCCCCACGACCCCTGCCCAGAAGGGTATGCCGAGGGCATCGAAGACAAACTCCTGGAGCACGATGCAGACGACATAGAACTTCAGGGCTGCCCCCGTCATCTTCGACAGCAGGAAGAACCACGCCCCCGAGAGGTATGACCGCCGGCCCAGCCGCCGGCCCAGATAGGTGTAGATGGTGGTCAGGTTGAGCCGGTAGTAGAGCGGCAGCAGCACGAAGGCCACGACGACGTAGCCGACGACGAAGCCCAAGCACACCTGCAGGTAGGTCATCTGCGACGTCTGCACCATGCCCGGCACGGAGACGAACGTCACGCCCGAGATGCTCGCTCCCACCATGCCGAAGGCCACCATCGGCCACGGCGATCGGCGGTCGGCCCGGTAGAACGCCTCGTTCGTCGAGCGGCGGCTCGTGAGCCTGCCGACGGCGAAAAGAACTGCGAAATATGCTAAAACTGTAAGGATAATTGTCATAGCGGTTGCAAAGGTACGCTTTTTTTCATACCTTTGCAAACAGAATCTTAAGAAACTAACTAATCTACGACAAATGAAAGCAAGCAAGACTTTACGACTTCTCGCCATCTTCGTGCTGACGATGGCCAGCCTGACCGTGACAGCCCAGCAGCTGGCCTTCCCCGGCGCACAGGGCTGGGGGCGCTACGCCACCGGCGGACGCACGGGCACCGTCTACCACGTCACCAACCTCAACGACTCGGGCAGCGGCTCGCTGCGCGACGCCGTGAGCAAGCCCAACCGCATCGTCGTCTTCGACGTGGCGGGCGTCATCAGCATATCGAGCCGCATCGTCTTCAGCAACAACCTCTACGTTGCCGGACAGACGGCCCCCGGCGAGGGCGTCACCGTCTACGGCGACGGTGTCTCGTTCTCAGGCGCGTCGAACATCATCGTCCGCTATATGCGCTTCCGCATGGGCCACAGGGGCAGCAGCGGCAAGGACGCCGCCGGACTGGCCAACGGCGCCAACATGATCTTCGACCACTGCTCGTTCTCATGGGGGCTCGACGAGACCTTCTCCATCAACCCCGACGGCAAGGGCACCACGCCGCAAAACATCACCCTGCAGAACAGCATCATCGGCCAGGGGCTGCTCACCCACTCTGCCGGCGGACTGATGCAGGCCAACTACATATCGCTCGTGGGCAACCTCTACTGCGACAACTCCACGCGCAACAACAAGATCAAGGGCATCAACCAGTATGCCAACAACATCGTCTACAACTGGTCGAACGGCGCCTACATCATGGGCGGCGACTCCGAGGGCACGTCGTATGTCAACATCCAGTCGAACCTCTTCATCAACGGCCCCTCGGGCGGCGGCGACGCCTTCACCGGCGGCAACAGCGACTTCCACTGCTATGTCGCCGACAACTGGCAGGACAGCAACAAGGACGGCGTGTTCAACCCCTCGGCAGTGACGAAGTACAGCGGCGCCACCGTCGAGAGCACACCCTACGACTACCCCGAGCTGACGCTGAACCCCGGCCGCACGCTGTTAGAGACCAACCTGCCCACGGTGGGAGCCTCCCTACCCTACCGCGACCCCGCCGACTGCTACATGGTGGACGAGGTGATGTCTTACGGCAAGCGCGGCGCGCTCATCTCCAACGAGGAGACGCTCGTCTGCGGCGCTCCCTCAACGTGGAGCGTCTATGCCGGCGTGAAGAAGCAGGACTCCGACGGCGACGGTATGCCCGACGAGTGGGAAACGGCCAACGGCACCAACCCCGCAGCCGATGATGCGATGACCGTCGGCCCGGACGGCTATGCCAACATCGAGAGATACATCAACGCCATCACCGCCGCCGACCGCGACTACTTCCTGCGCATCCCCGTCGCGCTGACCCTCGACAAGGCCACGACGACGACGCTCACCGTCTCGTGGCGCGACTACACCTACGCCGAAGAGGGCTTTGCCATCGAGGTGAACGGCAGCGAGGTTGCCCGCACGCCTGCCAACACCACCAGCTACACCATCACGGGTCTGGAGCCGGGCACGCGATACACCGTCCGCCTGCGCGCCTTCGACGGCAGCAACTATTCGGGCTATACCGCCGCGACGGCCATGTCGCCCCGCCCCGTCGAGACCGACGTCATCGACATCGACAGCTACCAGCCCGACTACACCTGGACGGGCGGCACGTTCGACTACTCACAGGCCACCGGCAACGTGCTGCTGGCTCCCACTGCCGACGGCACGCTCGCCCTCAGCGAGACCATCGCCCCGACGGCCGTCGTCTACGACGTGCCCGCGTCGCTCACCGTCAGCGGCTCGGCCATCGGCGGCGCCACGTCGGTCAACAAGGCCGGCAGCGGCACGCTCACCATGACGGCCGCCAACACCTACACCGGCGCCACCGTGCTGCACGACGGCGTGCTGGAGTTCTCGTCGCTGAAGGACGGCGGCACGGCCTCTGCCATTGGCAGCAGCGTGGAGTTCGCCCAGAACTGGATAGCCGACGGCGGCACCTACCGCTACACCGGCGGCAACACCTCCACCAACCGCTCGATGAAGCTGTCAGCCACATCGACACTGGAGCTCACGAAGGGCACCGTCACCATGAACGGCATCGTCGAGGGCAGCGACGCCTCGGCCGACTTCATCATCGACGGCGGCGGACAGCTCACCGTGGGCACCCAGAATTTCTTCGGCTACGAGGGTGCCACCATCCTCAGGGGCAGCAAGCTCTACCTCAGCTCCACCGACATCTCCAAGGCCGGCATCGGCTCTTCGTCGAAGCTCGTCATGGCCGGCGGGCACCTGCAGACCAAGGCGAGACCGAGGGCTACGAAACCTACGCCTTCCCCATCGAGGTCGAGGAGGGGACCACCAGTGAGTTCTCGCCCAACCGCAACTGCTATATAGACAACAAGGTGACGGGGGCCGGAACCATACAGCTAAACATTCCCTATCTGCGCGAGTATGTCAGGGGCGACTGGAGCGGTTTCAGCGGCCGGCTCATTGCCAACGGCGTGGGAACCGACAAGCGCGGCTCGCTGCTGCTCTTAGACAAGACGCCGAAGCTGGACAACACCATCATCGACCTGAGAGGAAATGCCAACCTCTGCTACTGGGGCACTAACGGCAACCTGGCCATCGGCGGACTCTCAGGCACCAGCGCCACCTACCTGAACGGATCAAGCAAACAGACCGACGGCTTCGCCTTCACCTGGACGGTAGGCTCCGCCAACAGCGACGAGACCTTCGCCGGACGAATCAACAACTGGTCAGTCAGCGGCAGCGGCCACGTCGGCACGGTCAGCATCGTCAAGGTGGGCACCGGGCAGTGGCGACTCACCGGCAGCAACGACTACAAGGGCACGACCACCGTCAGCGCAGGCACGCTCACCGTCAACGGCACGAACTCGGGGACGGGAGCCGTCACCGTGGCTGCCGACGCCACCCTGGCCGGCAAGGGCACCATCGCCGGACAAGTCACCATACAGAAGGGCGGCACACTGCAGGTGGGCGACGAGGGCGCCACCGACAAGGGGCTGACGCTGAGCGGCGGCCTGAAGCTCAGCAGCGGCGCCATCCTGCGGCTGAACGATGCCATGCTGGGCCGGAGCTACGGCAGCGGCTCACAGATTCAGGCATTTACCGGCAGCGCAGGCGGAACCTTCGCCGAGATCATACCCGCCACGCCCGGCGACGGTCTGTCGTGGGACACGTCTGAACTCTACACGAACGGCGTGCTGAAGGTCATCGGCGAAGGCGACTCACCCGTGACACCCGACCCCGTTGAGCCCGAGCTCGATAAGAAGACGGCCATGCTCTCGATGGACAACATGACCCTGGGCTGCTATCCCGGCACCGACGTCAACAACATGCTGACAGGCAGCGGCTCTGCCGACGGCTTCAGCATGGTGCTGACGGGCAACCTGACGAAGACCTACTCCAACGGCCAGAAAATCAGCGTCAAATACGACGGCACAACCTCCGCCATGACCACCATCAAGACGTCGAACGGCGCCATGAACACCATTTACGTGCCCGAGGGCTACGTCGCCACAAAGCTGACCCTGTGGAGCTACACCAACAAGAGCGATACCGACCGCATCAACTTCTGGTCGAGTGTCGGCGGCGTCAGCTACACGGCCGAGACCACAACGGTATTAGGCATCAACAACGCCGCCACGCCCGACTGCGTCAGCTTCGACCTCGACTATCTCACCGAGATTGAGTTTAAGAACTCCGGCTACCAGCAGTGCGTCGTCGCCATCGTCGACTACCAGCAGCTCATCGTCGGCGACACGGACGGCAATGCCAAGGTCGATGCCGACGACGTGGCAGCACTGGCCGCCCACCTCGTCGGCAACACCCCGCAGGGCTTCATCCTGAAAGCCGCCGACCTGACGGGCGACGGCAAGGTCGACATCACCGACCTGACCCGGCTCGTCGAGACGGTCATCGGCGGCGAGTGAGCTCGCGCGCGTACAGGAATTTTTCGTTTTGAGGGTGACACGGGTGACACATACTTCTTACAACGCTGTCATTCAGCATGTTGCGGCCCGTGTCACCCTCGAAAAAGGGTGTCACAGGGTGACACGAGGGTGACACGCCACATGAGCGCACCCTCCCGTCGCTCCGTCGGCCGTCATGACCGCCACAGACTGCCGCCCCACCGCTAAATTCTCGAGAGAATCCATGAAAAAACCGCCACGCCAGCCGCGCCAAGTGCCGCCCCTTGGTGCCGTCGCGGTGAGGCGTGTCACCCTCGTGTCACCCGTGTCACCCTCTGAAACAGGTTGCACGCCCTCTGTACATCGAGGTTGTGTCACCCTGACACCCTGTTTCACGAAAATCCGCGCACGCGCGCGCAGAACAGCCAGGCAGCGAAACAGGCCGAAAACGGAAATCGTGCAAAAGTTTTTCCGTTACTATTTGGGATTGTCATTTTTTAGTTGTACCTTTGCACACGGATACACCAATCCCTAAACTATAGTATTATGTCAAAGCAAAAGAAATTCATCCTCCAAGAGAGCGAAATTCCAACACAGTGGTACAACATTCAGGCCGACATGCCCAACAAGCCCATGCCGCCCATCCATCCGGCAACGAAACAGCCGCTTGGCGTCGACGACCTGGCACACATCTTCCCGCGCGAGTGCTGCGTCCAGGAACTGGACCAGGAGCACCGCTGGATAGACATTCCCGAAGAAGTGCTCGAGAAGTACAAGTTCTACCGTTCAACGCCACTCGTCAGGGCCTACGCTCTGGAAGAGGCACTGGGCACACCCGCCCATATCTACTTCAAGAACGAATCGACAAACCCGCTCGGCTCGCATAAGATCAACTCAGCCCTGCCGCAGTGCTACTACGCCAAGCAGGAGGGCACGACCAACGTGACCACCGAGACCGGCGCCGGACAGTGGGGCACGGCCCTGGCCTACGCCGCCAAGATCTACGGTCTGGAGTGCGCCGTCTACCAGGTGAAGATCACGCTGCAGCAGAAGCCCTACCGCTCGAGCATCATGCGCACCTTCGGCGCCGTGGTCGAGGGCAGCCCCTCGATGTCGACACGCGCCGGCAAGGACATACTGACCAAGGACCCGACCCACAGCGGCTCGCTCGGCACCGCCATCTCCGAGGCCATCGAGCTGGCCACCACCACGCCTAACTGCAAGTACACCCTCGGCTCGGTGCTCAACCACGTGGGCCTTCACCAGACCATCATCGGCCTGGAGGCCGAGAAGCAGATGCAGATGGCCGGCGAATATCCCGACATCGTCATCGGCTGCTTCGGCGGCGGCTCCAACTTCGGCGGCATCTCGTTCCCCTTCATGCGCCACAACCTGCTCGACGGAAAGACCACGGAGTTCATTGCTGCCGAGCCTGACTCGTGCCCGAAGCTGACGCGCGGCCAGTTCCGCTACGACTTCGGCGACGAGGCCGGCTACACGCCGCTGATACCGATGTTCACCCTGGGCCACAACTTCAAGCCGTCGAACATCCACGCCGGCGGTCTGCGCTACCACGGCGCCGGCATGATCATCTCGCAGCTCATCAAGGACGGCCTGATGAAGGGTGTCGACATCCCGCAGTTGGAGACCTTCGAGGCCGGTATGCTCTTCGCACAGACAGAGGGCATCATCCCCGCACCGGAGTCGTGCCACGCCATCGCCGCCACCATCCGCGAGGCCAAGAAGTGCAAGGAGACGGGCGAGGAGAAGGTCATACTCTTCAACCTCTCAGGTCACGGACTCATCGACATTCCCAGCTACGACGCCTTCATCAAGGGCGACCTGCAGAACTACACGGTCACCGACGAGATGATAGCCGAGAACCTGGCTGCATTGGACAAATAGAGCTATTATATGGATATAGTAGAAAGATTCCTTAATTACACGAAATTTGACACGCAGTCGGCAGAAGACGTCGACTGCGTGCCTAGTACTAAGAAGCAGCTCGTCTTCGCCGAATACCTGAAACACGAGCTGGAGGCCGAGGGCTTGGACGAGGTTGAGATGGACGACAAAGGCTACATCTACGCCACGCTACGCGCCAACACCAAGGACGACGTGCCCACCATCGGGTTCATCTCGCACTACGACACCAGCCCCGACTGCTCGGGAGCCGACATCAAGCCGCAGATCGTGAACAACTACGACGGCAGCGACATCCTGCTCAGCGAGGGCATCGTCTCGTCGCCGAAGAAGTTCCCCGAACTGCTGCAGCACGTCGGCGAGGACCTCATCGTCACCGACGGGCACACGCTGCTCGGTGCCGACGACAAGGCCGGCATCGCCGAGATCGTCCAGGCTATGGTCTACCTGCAGCAGCACCCTGAAATCAAGCACGGACGAATCCGCGTGGCCTTCAACCCCGACGAGGAGATAGGCATGGGCGCACACCACTTCGACGTCGAGCGCTTCGGCTGCGAGTGGGCCTACACGATGGACGGCGGCGACGTGGGCGAGCTGGAGTTCGAGAACTTCAACGCCGCCTCGGCCAAGGTCACCATCCACGGCGTCAGCGTACACCCGGGCTACGCCAAGGGCAAGATGGTGAACGCCAACCGACTGGCCGCCGAGTTTGCCGCCATGCTGCCCGACGACGAGACGCCCGAGACCACCGAGGGCTACCAAGGCTTCTACCACCTCATCGGCATGCAGACGAACACCGAACTGGGCCGCCTCAGCTACATCATCCGCGACCACGACCGCGAACGCTTCGAGGACCGCAAGCGATTCGTCAAGCGATGCGCCGAACAGATGAACGCGAAATACGGCGAGGGCACGGTCGACATTGAGGTGAAGGACCAGTACTACAACATGAAGGAGAAGATCGACCCGCAGATGCACGTCATCGACCTCGTGCTCCACGCCATGCAGGCCGTGGGCGTCGCACCGAAGGTGAAACCCATCCGCGGCGGCACCGACGGCGCACAGCTCTCGTTCCGCGGGCTCCCCTGCCCCAACATCTTCGCCGGCGGCATCAACTTCCACGGCCCATACGAGTTCGTGCCCATCCAGTCGATGGAGAAGGCCATGCAGGTCGTTGTCAAAATCTGTGAACTGACGGCTGGCTACAATGGCTGAACTCCCTGCACTGATACAAGACCTGGCGCTGATGCTCATGATGGCTGGTGTCGTCACCATCATCTTCAAGCGTCTGAAGCAGCCGTTAGTCTTAGGCTACATCGTGGCCGGCTTCCTCGTCTCGCCCCACATGCCCTACACCGCCTCCGTCGCCGACCAGGAGAACATCCAGCTGTGGGCCGACATCGGCGTCATGTTCCTGCTGTTCTCGCTCGGTCTCGACTTCTCGTTCAAGAAGATCCTGAAGATGGGCGCCTCGCCCATCATCTCGACCGTCACCATCATCTTCTGTATGTCGATGTTGGGCATCATCGTCGGCCAGTGTTTCGGCTGGGGCAAGATGGACTGCATCTTCCTCGGCGGTATGCTTGCCATGTCGTCGACCACCATCATCTACAAGGCTTTCGACGACCTTGGCCTGCGCCAGCAGCAGTTTGCGGGCCTCGTCATGTCGGTGCTCATCCTTGAAGACATCCTGGCCATCGTCATGATGGTCATGCTGTCTGCCATTGCCAGCGGCAACAACCCCGACGGCGGCCAGATGCTCGGCTCGATCCTGAAGATAGGCTTCTTCCTCGTCCTCTGGCTCGTCGTGGGCATCTTCGCCATCCCCATCTTCCTGCGGCGTGTGCGCCGTCTCATCAACAGCGAGGTGCTGCTCATCGTCTCGCTCGGTCTCTGCTGTGCCATGGCCGTCTTCTCGACCAAGGTGGGCTTCTCGTCGGCCTTCGGAGCCTTCATCATGGGCAGCATCCTGGCCGAGACCGTCGAGGCCGAGCGCATCGAGAAGCTCGTCGAGCCGGTGAAGAACCTCTTCGGAGCCGTCTTCTTCGTCTCCGTCGGTATGCTTGTCGACCCTCAGATACTCATCGACTACGCCGTCCCCATCATTATGCTCGTGCTCACCATCCTCATCGGCCAGTCAGTCTTCGGCTCCATGTCGTTCATGCTGGCCGGCGAGAGTCTGAAGTCAGCCATGCGCTGCGGCTTCTCGATGGCGCAGATCGGTGAGTTCTCGTTCATCATCGCCTCGCTGGGCCTGTCGCTCGGCGTCATCAGCGACTTCCTCTATCCGGTTGTGGTAGCCGTATCAGTCATAACCACGTTCCTCACACCTTACATGATACGGCTTGCCACGCCGGCTTATGGTGCCCTCGAGCACCGGCTGCCCAACAAGATTATCCGCTCGCTCAACCACCTCTCGATGAGCCGTCCCAACACCACGGAGCACAGCAAGTGGAAGCAGCTGCTCACGCAGATGGGCGTCAACACCGTCGTCTACAGCATCCTCTCGTCGGCCACCATCGCCGTCAGCATGATGTTCCTGCTGCCCCTGCTGCAACATGCCGTCGGCTACGACTTCACCATTCTGGGCATCCACATCTCGCTGCCCGAGCTGCTGACGGGGTTCTTCACGCTGACGGCCATCTCCCCCTTCCTGCGCGCCATGATGATGAAGAAGAACCGCTCCGAGGAGTGGAAGGCGCTATGGGCCGAGTCGAACCGCAACCGTCTGCCCCTGCTGTCGACCATCCTCGCCCGCGCCGTCGTGGCCCTCGGCTTCATCTTCTACGTCTGCCACAGTCTGGGCCACTTCTCGACGGCCGTCATCATCACCCTCGGCATCGTCATCCTGGCACTCATCATCGTCTCACGCGCCGTCAAGCACCGCAGCATCGTGCTTGAGCGGCTGTTCATCAGCAACCTCCGCTCGCGCGACATCGAGGCACAGGTACACGGCAAGAAGCGACCCCTCTACGAGGGGCGACTGCTCGACCGCGACATCCATATTGCCGAGTTCGACGTGCCGGCAGACTCACAGTGGATGGGCATGACGCTGAAGCAACTCTCGTTAGGCAGCCGCTACGGCGTCCACGTCAGCAGCATCCTGCGCGGCAACCATCGGCTGAACATCCCCGACGGCAACTACGTCATCTTCCCCGGCGACCGTCTGCAGGTCATCGGCAGCGACGACCAGCTGGCCCGTCTCGGCACCGCCATCAACGAGGAGGTGCTTGGCGAGGAGGAGAACATCGAGGCGCGCGAGATGAAGCTGCGCCAGCTCATCATCGGCCCCGCCAGTCCCTTCGTCGGCAAGACGCTCAAGGAGAGCGGCATCCGCAGCCGCTACAGCTGCATGGTCGTCGGTCTGGAAGAAGGAAAGGAGAATCTGTCGCCCGTCAGCCCCTCCCGTCCGTTCCAGGAGGGCGACATCATCTGGGTCGTCGGCGAGCAGGAGTCGCTCAATGCCCTGCTGAACGGCTGAGCCAACAGTCCGGTTCACAAGAACAGGTGCGGTCGTTGCCCGGCAGGGGCCTCATTCATCGTCCTTCTCAGCCTCCATCTGGCATATTTGCCGTGTCAGCCGGCGGGCTTCCTTCCAGCGGGGGAAGTAGCTGTCCATCAGCGCATGGAAACGGGCATTGTGGGTAGGCTCCAGCAAGTGGCAGAGCTCATGAACCACGACGTGCTCGACACACCACTCCGGCAACAGCAGCAGATAAGCCGAGAAACAAACACGCTTATCCCTGACATTGCACACGCCCCACCGCGAAGTCATCGCCTTGTAAAAGACCTGCGAGGGTTTTACGCCCATCTCCGCGGCGTGCCGTTCCACCATCGGCTCTATCAGGCTTTTCAGCCGACGGAGTGCGTCGTCAGCCTGTTCCCGAGTGCGCAGCGGCAACTGAGCGTAGAATGCCGCCCTGCGCTTCTGGCTTTCACAGGTCCGCTGGCGTGCCTCGGCAATCCAGTCGCGATGCTCGTCAACGAACTGCTCTATCTCCCGCTTTGGCATACCGATAGGAGCCGACACGTGCACGTCGCCATTCTTCACGATGCTCATAGTCAGCCTGCTGGTCCGTCTGTAAGTTACCAGTATCGTCATATTACTTTAATACCACTGCACGGAGCTGGAGTAGCTGGAGCGCTTGTCGTACTTCAGGGCATCGGTAAGCGTGGAGGCGTTACAACGGAACGTGAAGTTGTAGCTGGTGTAGGGGGTGAGCACCACCGAGCACGACATATTGAAGCAGTGGAGGTCGCGGCCAAGCGAGGCCGTGGTCATCGAGAGCTTCTTGTACTCGAAGTCGTAACCACTTGAGAACGAGATGTTCCAGCCGTCGGAGAGGCGTATGTTGCCGCTGACGTTCAGGTTCTGCGTGAACTCGTAGGGATAGCGCATGGTGTGGTAGTTGAACTTATCCTTGTTGCGGCTCTCGCGCATGGTGACGCCGTAGCCGAAGCTGAGCGACCAGGGCAGCTTGAACGTCATGTAGCCGTCGTCGTCGGTCTCGGCCTTGCCGGCATTCTCCTTCTTGGCGGCATGCTTGCCCTTCTCGAGGTCGATGTCCATGTTGCTCTCGAGTGCGTTTTCCTCCTCTTCCTCCAGTTCGAGGTCGGTCTTGTCCTTCTCCTTATCCGGCTTCTCGTCGCGCTCACCCCGGAGCCACTTCAGTATTTTGACCACCTTACTGTTGTCAATGGAGTATGAGAAGTTCTTCGATATCGAGCTGAAGGGGCCTATCTTGCCCTTCTCCCAGTAGGTGGTCTTCTCGCTGAGTCGCGGCGTGGCCCCTACGGAGTCGGCCTCGTAGACGTAGCTGGCGAAGGTCAGCGACAGGTTGAGGGTGTGTCGCTTCGAGAACTTGATGCGCAGCGTGGTGCTCACGTCGTCCATGGGCCGCACGTCGGTGGCAAGGTTATAGCCCGTGCGGATTGAGAACTCGTCGATGAGGCTCACCTTCTTCAGCGAGTCGTCGCGCGTGCGTACCTTCATTTCTACGTTGTTCTTCAGGTCGATGCCGATGCGGCCGGTGCGGCTCTGGCTGGCCTGCGAGATGTTGGCCACGCTGTAGGGCCAGTACTGCACCATGGTGACGTTGCCGTCGGCGTCGGTCTTCTGGTAGTAGTCGTAGAAGCCGTAGCGGTCGACGCTGAAGTTCGGGGCATACTGGAACGAGATAGAGGGTGTGAAGACGTGGCGTATGGCCTGCACCTTGTCGCCGAAAATCTTCCTGTTGGGAATATACATACCGTAGAGCGTCGTCGATGCCATCAGGTTGAGGCTCCAGTTGTAGACGTTGTAGAAGCCGGTCACGGTGTCGGCAACTTCCGTCTGCGTCTTCTCGTCCCAGCGCTTGTGGGTCTTGACGAATCCCGTCTTGTCGCTGAAGTTGAACGACGGGTTGATGTTGATGACGTCGAGGAACATGAAGTTGGCGCTGATGGGTATGGTGTGCGTGATGCCGTTCTTCCAGTCGCGGCGGAAGTCGGAGTGCAGCAGCAGGTCCTCCTTGGTGTTGATGGAGTTGCTGAAGTCGGCCCGGTAGCTCATTGAGATCTTCTCGTACCAGCGCTCCTTGCCCACCATATTCTTGCGCTTGAAGGGGTAGAACCTGCTCAGGTCGACGTTCAGTCGGGGCAAGGTCAGCGAAATCATCGAGTCGCGCATGTTCTGGCTGAGTTCAAACGACGACGAGATGGAGAGGCCGAGGCTCGAGAAGCGCGTGTTGTAAGACACCGACGACGTGCGGATGGTCTGCGTCAGGGACTGGGGGTTATACATCGACGTGAGGTTGTTGCGCTCGTAGCTGGACGAGGCGAAGTTCACCCTGGCCTGCAGTGTCGAGAAGGGGTTGGCCTTGGAGTCCTGGTTGTGTGTCCAGGTCAGCTTGAAGCTGGTGTTGCGCTCGTAGTCGGGCAGGTTCTTCTCGCCCCGGATGGAGTTCTGGTAGCTCAGCAGGAACGAGCCTCTGTACTTGTAGCGGCGGTTGTAGTTCGACGTGGCCGACAGTCCCCACGAGCCCTTGGTGTAGATTTCGCCGATGAGCTTGAGGTCCATCTTGTCGGAGATGGCGAAGTAGTAGCCGCCGTCGCGCAGGTAGAAGCCGCGCTCCGTCTCGTCGCCGTAGGTAGGCATGATGAAGCCGCTGGAGTAGTTTTTGGTGAAGGGGAAGAAGCCGTAGGGGATGGCCAGCGGCAGGGGAACGTCGCAGACCACGAGGTAGGCCGGGCCGAAGACGACGTCGCGGCCGGGGCGCACCTTTGCCCTCGACAAGGCGATGTAGAAGTCGGGATGGGGGTCGTCGCAGGTGGTGTATCGTCCGTGCTGCAGGAAGAGCTCGCCGCCGGCACCGCGCTTCGACAGCTCCGAGGTCAGGAAGCCGTCCTCCTGCTCGGTGTAGACCTGGGTGATGAGACCCTTCTTCGTCTTGAAGTTGAAGGCCATCGTGTCACTCTGATATTCGTCGCTGCCCATCTTGAACACGGGCGTGCCGGTCAGCTTCTTGGCGGTGGAGTCCATGATGCCCGTGGCGTGGACCAGCGAGCTGTCGAGCACCATGTATATCTTCTCGCTCTTCAGGTCCATGTTCTGGTACTCCACGTGGGAGTCGCCGTAGAGGTGGGCACGGCCCGAGGCGGCCTCGTAGGTCAGCGAGTCGTTGGCGGTGTACTTCACCGGCGCGTCGATGCCGTTCTTCCTGGCACGGTTCATGCTGTCGCGGGCCAGCGAGTCGTCAATCACCTTATTATATTTATAGATGGCCAGCTCAAGCGAGTCCATCGTCGTGGTGTCGCGCTTCTGCTTGACGGCAGCCTCCCCGACGGCCAGGTCCGTCTCGTCGGTGCCCCGACGGCGCTTCGACCGCCGCCCTTTCTGGGCAAGGGTGTCGGCAGTGGCCTCGTCAGCCTTCGCGGCACGCCTGACGCTGTCAGCCAGTTTTCCGCCGATATTCGCCAGACTGTCGGCACCGACACCCTTGACAGCTTCGGACACGACGTCGGCCAGACTGTCGGTGTCGCCACCCTTGACAGCCTCTGCCACGACGCGAGCCAGACTGTCGGCATCAGTGCCCTTGACTGCTTCGGCCACGACGCTGGCCAGACTGTCGGCTATGCCGTCGGCGACGGCTTCGGCGACGGTCACGGGGATGGTCTCGGGGATGGCTCCGGCCACGTTCCCTGCTGCGGCGTCGGCCACAGCCTCGGCAATGGCATCGGGCACGTTCTCACGGGCTTTCTCTATCAGGGTGTCGAGCGGCACATCGTCGGGCAGGGGTAAATCGCCGACAGCCTTCGACAGCTCCTTGTTGTTATCCCGGCGGAGCGACGAAGGCGTACATGCCCACATACAGAGAAAGGCAACGAACATCAGCAGGATGACCGTTTTCTGTTTCACGGCTGCAAAGGTACAACAAAGAAATGAGAAATGAGAAATGAGAAATAAGAAATTATGCTTTATTCAAACATTTTTGCCCATCCTAAGAGTTTTTCCACGCCTTCGTGGCCGAAACGTTCCAGACTCCGGGCTGTTTCGGCCACCGTGAGCACGCGGTCGGGGTGCGACTTCGAGTAGAACTTGTCGGCATAGCAGACTACCTGCTCCTCCAGTGTCTCCGGCTCGAAGCCGGGCAGCCCTGTGCCCGTGTGGCGCTCGGCGACACGGGCGTGGCGCTCCCACCCCTCGCGGCGCAGCACCTCGCCGCCAATAGGCCCGTGGCGCAGGTAGGGCTCGGTGCCGTGGCAGTGAATCGACGGCGCGTCGCACCAGCGGATACCGATATCGTGGAGCATGGCGGCCTCGTAGACGAAGGCGCGGCCGATGTGCAGCTCGGGGTGGCGGTCGCAGATCAGCAGACAGCGGTCGGCGACCTGCCGCGAGTGCTTCAGGAGCAGCCGCCGCAGGTCGTCGTCCTCTGGGTAGTATTTATCGATAATTGCTTGGTAGTCCATAATGGGCAAGATGGGCTAAGTGGGCAGAATGGGCAAGATGGGAGGGGGCGCTAAACGCGCTCAATCCACGCGATGGTGTCGCCCTGGCGGATCTGCTGGCCGGGCTTCACGCTGATGTCGACGAGCTTGCCGCCGAGGGCAGCGGGAATCTCGACAATCTCGCCCCACTTCGTCTGCAGGTAGCAGAAGGTCTGACCCTCCTTGTACTGCTGGCCGATGAACGGCTCGATGCACGGCGCCATCACACCCTCGCCGCCGAAGCTCCAGAACAGCTGGCCGGCAAGCGGTGACTTCACGGCGTCGGCCTTGGCATGCTTCAGGGCGTCAATCTCCTCCTGCGTGACTGCCTTGCCGCCGCCCAGACAGGCATCCTTGGCCTTCTGGATGTCGGCAAGCAGCTGCTTCTTGGCCTGGCCGCTCTTGAAGGGACGATACTGCTCGGGGTGCATGGCCAGTTCGAAGAGCTCCTCGTCGTCCTGACCGTAGTCCCAGCCCTGCTCGTCCATCTCGCGGCGGAACGTGTCGAGGGCGTTGGGGATGAGCGTGTGCGGGTCGACGTCGGTGAACTCGCGCTTCTGTTTCGCGGCCAGCTCCACCAGCTCGGGAGCGATGGTACCGGGAATCTTGCCGCTCTTGCCCAGGATCATGCCCCAGATGGCATCGTCCATCATCACATAGCGGCCCTTGCCCTGCTCGATGGTCAGCAGGTTCATCAGGGCGATGTTCTTCGTGTACTGCGAGAAGGGCGTCACCAATGGAGGATAGCCTACGCGCGGCCAGACGTACTCCACCTCGTTGAACAGGCGCACCAGCATATCGTCCATCGTCAGCTCAGGCTCGCCCTTCTGCTGGCGCAGCTTGTCGATCATCTTCTTGATGCCGCCCAGGTCGGCCATCATCGAGCCCATCATGCCGCCGGGCAGTCCGCAGCCGAGCAGCAGCGACGACATGTGCTTGTTAGCCGGGTTGATGAACAGGCCCAGCCAGTCGTCGATGAATTCTTGAGTTAAGGTACGCGCCTGCATATAGGCCTGCATGTTCAGGTCGGCCACCTCGAAGCCCTCGTTCTTCAGCATCGACTGCACGGAGATGATGTCCGGGTGGACCTTGCCCCACGACAGGGGCTCGATAGCGGTGTCGATGATGTCGGCACCGTTGTTGCACACTTCGAGGATAGAGGCCATCGACAGGCCAGGGCCTGAATGGCCGTGATACTGTATCAGGATGTCGGGGTGCTTCGTCTTGATGGCCTTCGTCAGCTGGCCGAGCATGGCGGGCTGGCCGATGCCGGCCATGTCCTTCAGGCAGATTTCCTCGGCACCGGCGGCAATCACCTCGTCGGCAATGGCGCTGTAGTACTCGACGGTGTGGACGGGCGACGTCGTGATGCAGAGCGTGGCCTGCGGCGTCATGCCGGCGGCCTTGGCCCACTTGATGGAGGGAATGATATTGCGTGTGTCGTTCAGGCCGCAGAAGATGCGGGGGATGTCGACACCCTGGGCGTGCTTCACCTTATACATCAGCTCGCGCACGTCGTCGGGAACGGGGTACATACGCAGGGCATTCAGGCCGCGGTCGAGCATGTGGGTCTTGATGCCCACTTCGTTGAACGGCTTGCAGAAGGCGCGCACCGCCGCATTGGGGTTCTCGCCAGCCATGAGGTTCACCTGCTCGAAGGCACCGCCGTTGGTTTCAACACGGCTGAAGCAGCCCATATCGATAATCACCGGCGCTATGCGCTCCAACTGGTCCTTGCGCGGCTGGTACTTTCCGCTCGACTGCCACATGTCTCTGTAGACGAGGCTGAACTGAATTCTTTTCTTTTTCATAGATAAGCTTTTATCGGTATTCAATAATATTCGCGTGCAAAGTTAGCAATAAAAGATGACACCTGCAAATATTTTCATAAAATCCCCATCCTTTGATTTTTGATTTTCGTTCCGCTTTTTTGCTACACGCCGACAAAAAAGGGCTGAAAAGTTTGGCCGTCACGCCTTTTAGCACTACCTTTGCGCCTACAAAGAAGACTTCTAACATTTTTAACTATTAATAAATAACAAAACAAATGAAAACATTTACTACTATTAAGACGTTGCTCGTCGGGCTCTGC